>CADALS010000036.1 GCA_902788795.1 uncultured Eubacteriales bacterium
CAGAGAAAGGCCACACGAAGCTAACGGTTATCTTACTCCGCTTGAATACTATGAGCGAGGATAGATAGTATATTTGTGACTCTACTTTTTGGGGGTCAGGTCAGAATGCTTAATTTGAACTAAGAAGACGTCATTAAAGCCTTGATATGGTGTGCTTTTGCGCAATTTGAGTCAAATGTGCTGCCATTTTAGCCTTAGATAGCGCGGCTAGCTTCATGGGTTTTCACCGAAAATGGTATTTTTAGAGGCATTTCGGTAAGAGGCAAAAAATCTTTACCGAAAAGCCTTAAAAACCTTCCCTTTTGGTAAGAGAAAAATACTTTTTACAGAAAAGGATTTAAAACTACTGCGTTTGGGTAAAAGCTACGATGGCGCAAGAGTAAAAAACGCACAGGAGCTGTCCATAATAGTTAAAGAGCTCGATTGTTGCCATCTTGGGGTATGGATCTGGCCTTTTGCAACAATTTGAAAAAGCAGCAATTAAGAATTATTAAGATATGGCCTTTTTCTATGGAATACTGATGTGTTTTGGCAAAATGCAGTGGAATCGGGCATACTTTTAGACTGGCAGGCACCGATCGAAGCCTCATCCTTCTGCGATTTGTTGCAGATGAGCCAGATAATAATGAGTATTGCAACAAACATGCCAGGCAACTATTCGAAACAGGAGAATTGTTGCAAAACTACGGCCGTGGCCCCGGCTTTGGCAACAATATTGCCACGTCCACCTCAACGCAGAGGGGAACTCTTATCTGGCTAAAAAAGAGGACTGTCCCCCTCAACGCAGAGGGAAACTTTTATCTGGCTAAAAAAGAGGACCGTCCCCCTTGCTGATTCCAGCATAGAGAACCGTCCCCTATGATAATTCTGAAGTTGGCACCTGAGAACCGTCCCCTAGTGCTGGCACCTGAGGACCGTCCCTGAGTGCGGATCAGCGGTGTTCTGTGAGGGCTTTGGCGGCGGCCAGTGCGGTGCGGATGCCGTCGGCTGCGGCGGACATGATGCCGCCAGCGTAGCCAGCGCCCTCGCCGGCGGGGTAGAGGCCGGGGATCTGGGTCAGGTCAGCGCCGAAAAGACCGCAGAGGCTCTGCGGGTCTCTTTTTATGCGGACGGGGCTGCTGGAGCGGCTCTCGATGCCGGTAAGGACTGCGTCCGGGGAATCGAAGCCTTTAAGCTTTTTGCCGAGCATGGGCAGGGCTTCTTTTATTGCCTGCACGGCAAAGTCCGGCAGGCAGGCTGCAAGGTCTGCGTCTGTGGTTCCGGGGAGGAAGCTGGAGGTCAGCTTTGCTGCCGAGTCTGCTTTGTTTTCTGCCGGGCTTGCCGCAAATGCTGTATTCTTCTCTGCTGCTGGGGCTGCTGCCGGGTCTGCTTTATTATCTGCCTGGGCTGCTACCTGGTCTGCTTTATTATCTGCCGGGGCTGCTACCTGGTCTGCTTTATTATCTGCTGGGTCTGCTGTAGTGCCTGCGGTCTGGGCCGATCCCTGCCTGCAAGGCTCCGCTGCGCCAAGGAACTCGGCGACGGTCTGCGAGGGGGCAAAGCCGTTGCCGCCGCCCAGCTGGGAGGCCAGCTTTTCGTACTTTTTCTGAAGGGCTGCGCCGGCAAGCGGGTCAGCGGGGTCTGTGCCCTCCGGCAGGTAGCGCGGGTCGAAGTCCGCAGGGGTAACGTCCGCAAGCACGGCGCTGTTGGCAACGCCGGAATCCCTGCGGCTGTAGCTCATGCCGTTGGTAACGATGGCGCCGTCCTCGGAAGACGAATTCACGACAACACCGCCGGGGCACATGCAGAAGGTGTAGACGCCGCGGCCGGACGGAGTCCTTACATTCAGCTTGTAGTCTGCCGGGCCCAGGCCAAGCTCCTCGTGAGGGGCGCCGTACTGGGCCATGTCTATGAGCCTCTGCGGGTGCTCTATGCGGTAGCCCATGGAGAAGGGTTTCTGCTCCATGTACACGCCGCCGCCAAGCAGGGACCTCATGGTGTCCCTAGCGGAATGGCCTATGGCAAGTATCAGGGTGCTGCAGGGCAGGACTTGCTGCTCCGCCTTGCCGCGCTGCGTAAAGCGCACAGCAGCCACGCGGCCGCCGCTTATATCTGTACTGTCCACGCGGCTGCCGCTTATATCCGTACTATCCACGCGGCCATCACTTATATCTATGCTGTCCAGGCGGCAGCCGAAACGGACTTCTCCGCCCAGATCTTCTATATGTTTTCTGATCTTCACTACTGCTTTGCGTATAACGTCAGTTCCCACGTGGGGTTTGTGCATGTAAAGAATGGCAGGGTCCGCCCCCGCGTCCGCAAAGGTCTGCAGTATAAAATGCGTCCAGGGGGACTTGGTTCCGGTCGTGAGCTTTCCATCCGAGAAAGTTCCGGCTCCGCCCTCGCCGAACTGCACGTTGTTTTCCGGGTCCAGCTTTCCGCCAGCCCAAAAGTTCTCCACGGCTGCAACACGGCGGTCCATGGACTCCCCGCGCTCCAAAACCACAGGCTTAAGCCCCATCTTGGCAAGGACCAGGGCTGCAAATATCCCGCAGGGCCCAAAGCCGGCCACCACAGGGCGCGGACCGCCGGGAATGCTCTTCAGTGGCTTAACATCAAAGCTCTCCGGCTCGTATGCCGCAAAGCTAAGCCCGGCCTTTTTGCAGGCTGAAGCCAGCCATGCATCGCCCTTTGCGCAGCCAAGAGCCACGCTGTAGACCTTGTAGACCGCAGGCTTTTCCCTTGCGTCCACGGATTCCCTGACTATAGTAAGGCTCTCCAGGCTGCTCTGGGGCACGCGAAGCTTAGCCGCAGCCTTGGCAAGCAGCAGCTTCTGCACATCCCCCTTTACCGGAGCCTTAAGTTTCAGACCATGTATCTGTATCATATCGCAAATTATATCACATTTATTGCGTGCCTGTCTGCCAAATCAGAATGCTTTATGATATAATACATTATTAGATTTGAGGCGAAGGAGGTCCACATGCAGATCAGCGACAGCAAGATGGAATACCTCAGGCTCCTGGCCCGCACCTACAGGTCAGAAGATGAGGTCGCAGCAGAAATAATCAACCTGGAGGCCATACAGAACCTGCCCAAGGGCACGGACTACTTTATGAGCGATATCCACGGAGAGTACGATGCGTTCGCGCACATACTGCGCAACGCTTCAGGTACCATCAAGCGCCGCATAGACGAGATCTTCCCGGAGCTGGATGAGAGCGACCGCAAGAGCCTCGCCACCATAGTCTACTATCCGGAAGACAAGCTGGATCTCATCCTGGACGAGATCAAAGACCCCAAAGAGCGCAGGCATTTCTACCGCACCACGCTCTTCCGCCTGGTAAGGCTGCTGGAGGTCTCCACCTTCAAGTTTACCAAGTCCTACGTAAGAAAGCGCATGCCTAAGAAGTTTGCCTACACCATAGAGGAGCTTCTCTACAGCAACCGCGCGGAGGATTCCTACGGAAGGATCAACCACAAAGAAAACATCATAGACAGCATCATAGAAGTAGGCAGCGCGGAGGAATTCATAAAGGCCATAAGCGATCTGATCTCCTACATTTCTGTGTTCAGGCTGCACATAATAGGGGATGTCTACGACAGAGGCCCCGCGTCCGAAAGGGTAATATCCGCGCTCATGAACTACAACAACGTGGACATACAGTGGGGCAACCACGATGTCCTGTGGATGGGCGCCGCAGCCGGCAACCTGGCCTGCATAGCCAACGTCTGCCGCAACTGCACCAAGTACGATAACATCCATACCCTGGAGGTTGGCTACGGAATAAGCCTTCGCCACCTGGAGACCTTCGCCCTCAAGTACTACGGCAACACGGACAACCCCATGGTCCACGCCGCAGCCATGATGCAGTTCAAGCTGGAGGGCCAGCTGATCAAAAAGCACAAGTGCTACCAGATGGAATCCCTGCTGCTTCTGGACAAGATAGACCTGGAAAAGGGCACTGTAATGGTGCATGGCAAGGAGTACAAGCTCAACACCACGCACTTCCCCACGCTGGACCCAAAAGACCCGTACAAACTGACCCCGGAAGAAGAAGCGGTAATGGACAACCTCCAGAAAGAGTTCCTGGAGAGCGAGATACTCCAGCAGCACGTCCGCTACCTCTTCAACAACGGCAGCTTCTACAAAAAGCTCAACGGCAACCTGCTGTTCCACGGCTGCATTCCTCTTACGGAGGATGGGGAGTTCGATCCAATAGACACAGCCGAGGGCTTCAAGAGCGGCAAGGAATGGTTCGACTACGCCGAAAAGCTCATCCGCACAGGCTACTTTGCCAAGGGCGGCAAGGACAAGCAGCTTGGCGTGGATATGTTCTGGTACCTGTGGTGCGGCTACAAGAGCCCGATGTTCGGCAAGGAGCGCATAACCACCTTCGAAAGGCTCTACATCAACGATAAAGAGACCCATGTAGAGGAAAAGAACCCCTACTACAGCCTCATGAACAACGTGGATGTCGTGGAAAAGCTCCTTAAAGAGTTCGGCTGCGACGAAAAGAACGGAATAATAATCAATGGCCACATGCCTGTAAAGAAGGGCAGCAGTCCTCTGCACGCAGGCGGCAGGCTGATAGTAATAGACGGAGGCTTTGCAAAGGCCTACCAGAAGACCACAGGAATTGCAGGCTACACGCTGGTACAGAACTCCAACGGCTTCCTGCTTTCTTCCCACAAGCCTTTCTCCACCAAGGAAAGGGCAGTTGCGGAGGAGCTGGATATAGAGACCACGCCGGTCTCCGAAGAGCCTGTGGCCAACAGGATAAGAAACAAAGACACGGACGAGGGCAAGCAGAGGGCCAAGGAGATAGAGAACCTCAAGCTGCTGCTTGCTGCCTACAGGACCGGTCTCATATCATAGCAAGGAATTCAAAAGGGTATGCAGGAAAACAAGGGAAAGAAAACATTTTTAAGGGGCGCGATGCTTCTTGGAATAGCGGGCGTCATCGTAAAGATGATAGGCGCGCTGTTCAGAGTACCGCTCACCAATATCATAGACACAGACGGCATGGGTTATTACCAGATGGCGTACCCCGTCTATGTTCTGGTGTTTACTATATCTACATCCGGAATACCTGTCGCTATCTCCAGAATGATCTCCGAGCGCCGCGCTCAGGCCAAGTACTACGAGGCCTACAGGGTGTTCAAGGTGTCGTTTTGGGTGATGCTTACGATAGGGCTTTTCACCAGTACTGTAATATTTGTTATTGCGCCGTTCATTACCGGCACGCTCCAGCACGAGCCGCTTGCGGTATACGCGCTTAGAGCTACGGCTCCCGCGCTTCTGATCTGCCCCATACTCAGCTGCTACCGGGGGTTCTTCCAGGGGCAGCGGAACATGGCGCCTACGGCGGTATCGCAGATCGTTGAGCAGGTATTCAGGGTCGGAGTGGGCCTCTTCCTGGCCTTCCTTCTTATGAAGATCGACCGCCCGCACGCAGCCGCCGGAGCAAGCTTTGGCGCAGCAGCCGGAGCAGCAGCCGGTCTTATAACTGTTCTGTTCATATTCCAGAAGCAGAAGAGCCGCATGGAAGCGGAGATACGCGTTTCCGGCAAGAGGCCGGAGCAGCCTGTCTCAAGTATAGTTAAGGACATCTTTACCATAGCTATACCCATTACTATAGGCTCCTGCATAATGCCTATACTCAATTCAATAGATACGTTTATAGTCAAGCGCAGGCTCACGGGCCTTGGGTACACGGATGCGGCAGCAAGGTCTTTGTTCTCCGAGCTTTCCGCTCTGGGCGCGCCTATTGTCAACGTTCCGCAGGTCATCACCCAGTCTGTCTGCCAGAGCCTGGTGCCGGTCATCTCCGATGCTCACAAGCGCGGAGATACTGAGTTCGTAAAGGCCAACACCGCCCTGGGGCTCCGCTACGCTCTGCTTGTTGCAATGCCGAGCGCCTGCGGCATAATAGTGCTCTCCAAGCCTATAATGCAGCTGCTCTACCGCACCCAGGTTAACAGCATAGACAACGCTGCTGTGTGCATGTCCATAGCGGCCTTCGGCATGATATTCTTTGCCTGCAACCACGCCTTTACCGGAGTCCTGCAGGGAATAGGAAAGCAGTCGGTGCCGGTCAGGAATCTGGTAATAGGCGGTGTCATAAAGATAATCGCAACCTACCTGCTGATGGGCATACCGGCTGTGCACGTACGCGGCGCGGCTATAGGTACAGCTCTTGCGTACGCTGTATCGGCCTACCTGAATTTCGTGGCTGTCAAGCGCTACACAGGTACAAGGTTCGATATCAGGCTCACGATAATAAAGCCGTTCATAGCCACCGCTGTTATGGGCGTTGTGGTGTTTGCGGGCTACAGGCTTCTGCACGCGCGCCTTGGAAACACCATTACCACCTTCCTTGCTGTTGGGCTGGGCATAGTGGTTTACGCACTGATGCTGTTCATAACACGGGCTATAAGCGCGGAGGAGCTGGAAGGCAGCAGAAAGCTCGCGAAGATAGCGAAAATACTCAAAAAAATCCACCTTTTACGTTGAAAAATAGCGGTTTTTCAGCTTTTAAGGTTGACAAGAAATTGTAATAGTATAAAATTAAAATATAAGTGAAAGCTTAAATCAACGGCCGCAAGGCCAATTCTAGGAGGAACACGATGAACAAGTCTGAATTAGTAGCAGCAGTTGCAGCAAATACCGGCCTCACCAAGAAGGATACAGAGGCTACTCTCAACGCAGCACTCGAGGCTGTAGAGAAGGAACTCAAGAGGGGCGGAAAGGTCCAGCTGATCGGCTTCGGATCTTTCGAAGTTAAGACCCGCAAGGCAAGAGAGGGCAGAAACCCCAGGAAGCCCGGCGAACTGGTAACCATCCCCGAAAGCAAGGCTCCGGTATTCAAGGCTGGCAAGGCATTCAAGGACTACGTCAACAAGTAAGACTATATAAAAAAGAGAGGGCCAGATGACGGCCCTCTTTTTTCTTTCTTTTACTTGTTCTTCTTGATGGTGTATTTACCGGTGCTGGTGCGCACAGCCATTATGAACTTTCCAACAGCGCCAAGCGCGGTAAACAGGTAGCCCTGCAGCAGGGATGCCGTGTAGGTGCCGGTAAGATCAGAGTCCTTCAGTATGCTTCCAAGCTCCGAATAGACCTCACCAAAGCGCCATCCGTAGCTCTTCAGCTGATCGAATACCTCCCAGGTCCAGGCCAGCTTGTTGGAGAAATACACTGTTGCTATAAGGATAACTGCGCAGCAGATAACGCCTTTGATATCCAGGCAGCCGCCGAATTTCTCGTAGAGCAGCAGGGCCAGGAAGGCCATCAGCAGGCCGGACAGGGCGGATACGTAACCAAGCTTGTTTATCAGCACGTAGACTATGCCGCCTGCCAGGGCGCCTATCATGGCTCCGGCAAATCCGTGCAGCAGGTTGGACTTGTTGGCGCGGACCACTTCTTTTTTAGCCTCGAGCCCGGCCCTGACCTTTTCCAGGCAGTTTGGGCAGAGGTAGACGTTCTCTCCGTTTATGTTGTAGCAGTCTACCTGCTCCTGGCTTCCGCAGTTTGCGCAGCCGCTGGTGTAGCCGCCGGCTTCCAGGAAGCTTACTATATCTCTTACAAAGGGATCTATGAATTCTACGAACTTTTTATTGGCACCGTAGCCAAGGTCGAATGCAACTGAGTTGCTCCTTACGTAAACGTGGTTTATTCCGCCGTAGTTTGCGCGTATCTGCTGTATGTGCTCTCCAAGCGCTGTGTTGCCGGGGTCTTCCGGGTTGCTGGCGCTTATCTCCAGCCTGTGTCCGCCGTTGCCCATAACGGGCTGGATAACTGTGTAGTAGCCTCTGAACCTGCCGCTGATGCAGATCTGGTTGAAAGTCAGAGACCCGTCGAGTATCGATTTTGCGATCTTGCCGTAAAGCATTTGATCTTGCTCCTTTTGTTATTTATTTTTAGTGATGGTGTACATGCCATCGCCCTTAGCCGGGGTGTTTATAAGCAGGACGCTTACCGCTGTGCCTGCCAGCAGGAAGAGGAAGAGGTATACCAGCTCCCTAACGTAGTCCATGCCCGCGTCTGCCTGTATTATTATGTTGCTGAGGCGGCTGAAGACTTCAAAGAAGGTCCAGCCGTAGCCTTTGAAGGAGTCCAGGGCTCTGAAGGTCCATGCTACGTAGTTCGAAAGGAACGCGGCCGCAACCACGAGCAGGCTGCAGATGACTGTGCCTTTTCTGTCCAGGCAGCCGCCTATATTATCGTAGAACTTGAAGGTAAGGAAGGCTATGAACAGTCCCACGAATGCCGCCGGAAAGCCCAGCCTGTAGATTATTACGTAGGCTATGCCTGCTATGACAGCGCCTATAAGGGCTCCGGCCAGGCCGGGGAGCAGCTTGGACTGCTTCTTTGGCGCAGGGTTTTCCGCTTTGCTTTCCTCCAGGCTGCTGCGTATCTTTTCCGCGCAGTCCGGGCATATCCAGGAGTTGAGGCCGTATTTGCCGTTGATGTTGTAGGAGGCTACGGCTACATCCCTGCCGCAGCTGGCGCAGCCGCTGGTGTAGTTGTTCTGCTTCAGGTAGTCTATGATCTTATCGATAAGATTGTTGAGCAGATCTATCAGTTCCCAGCCCATGTCTACGGTTATACCGGCCGCTATGGAGTAGGCGCTCCTTACTACGGAAGAGATGCCCTCTGTTTCTGCCTGAAGCCCCTCCACGAACTGCAGCAGCGCAGCGTTTCCGGGGTCCTGCGGGCTGTGTGCGCTTATCTGGAGCCTGTGATTGTCTGTTCTTAGGTTGTGGTCTATCAGAATGTAGTAGCCCTCGTACTTGCCGCCAACGTAGTTGGGATGGTCTTCGAGCGTGCCATCCAGCAGACCGTCGAGTAGTTTTCTGGAAATCATTTGATATCTCCTTTGATGCTTTAAGTATACCACTTGGGACGCGTTTGTGGTAAAATAAATTGTTATATTGGAACAGTATTGGATGCCGCTAAGCGCGGCCCTGGGGGATCACATGAAAGACTACAGCAAACTTCAGAACGGTTCGGATATAAGAGGCGTGGCGCTTGCTAAAGAGGGCGGAAAACCAGTGGATCTTACAGACCTGGCGGTCTGCGATATCGCAAGGAGCTTTGTTTTCTGGCTTTCGGAGCGCTGCGGCAAAGAGCCGGGCAGCCTGGGCATTGCTGTGGGCAGGGATTCCCGCGTTACAGGTCCGCACCTTCAGGAGGTATTCTGCGGAGCGCTTGCGGCCTGCGGAGCTCAGGTCCTGGACTGCGGCATGGCAACAACGCCGGCCATGTTCATGGCAACCGTCAACGACGAGATATCCCCGGAAGGCGCAGTTATGATAACCGCAAGCCATCTTCCGTTTGAGCGCAACGGCCTCAAGTTTTTTACCAGGGACGGAGGCCTTGAGAGCAAGGATATAAAGAAGATACTGGAGCTTGCAGGCGCGGAGGATGCATGCGCAAAGGCAGCGGATACCGCACCAGGAAGCGTTTACAAGTACGATCTTATGCGCTTCTACAGCATCCATCTTAAGCGCATTATATGCAAGGGGCTCGGCGCTGATGTGGTTGTTGGCGCGGACGGGTATGAGATCTTCCCGAAGCCGCTGGAAGGGCTTCATATAGCTGTTGACGCAGGCAACGGAGCAGGCGGCTTCTACGTAAAGGACGTACTGGAGCCTCTCGGCGCCAACTGCGGCGGGAGCCAGTTCCTGGAACCGGACGGCATGTTCCCGAACCACCAGCCCAACCCGGAGAATGCTGCTGCCATGGAGAGCATCTGCGAGGCAGTTAAGGCATCCGGCGCGGACCTTGGAATCATATTCGATACAGACGTGGACCGTTCCGCAGCCGTGGATGAGCACGGCCGCGAGATAGGCCGCAACCGCATAGTGGCTCTGGCGGCTATTCTGGCCTCCGAAGGCCACCCCGGCACCACCATAGTTACAGACAGCATCACCAGCACCCAGCTTGGGGCCTTCCTTAAGGAAAAGGGCCTTAAGCACCTGCGCTTTAAGAGGGGCTACCGCAACGTTATCAACAAGGGCCTGGAGCTGAACGCGCAAGGCACGGACTGCCAGCTTGCGATAGAGACCTCCGGACACGCCGCCATGAAAGAAAACTACTTCCTGGACGACGGCGCCTACCTGGCCACCAGGATAGTTATCAAGGCAGCACAGCTTAAGAAGCAGGGCCTTGGCATATCCAGCCTGCTTGCAAGCATGGAGGACCCCGCGGAGGCCAAGGAAGTGCGCTTTGCTGTTAAGGCCGAGGATTTCGGGGCCTACGCTCAGGGCGTTCTGGACCGTGTGGAGGCTGCCGTAAAAGGCGGCGAGCTGCCCGGAACCAGCCTGGAGCTTCCCAACTACGAGGGCGTGCGCATCAATTTCGACAAGGCCCACGGCGATGGCTGGCTGCTGATACGCAGGTCCCTGCACGACCCTGTGATGCCGATGAATATCGAGAGCAACCGCTCCGGCGGCGTGCAGTGCATCTTCGACCAGATCCTCACCATCCTGCGACCCTTCGACCAACTAGACCTGTAAAACCGCAGGGCAAATAATACTTAGAAGGAATCAACTAATGGCTTTTACACCGTTACATGTTCATACAGAATACAGTCTCCTGGACGGCGCCTGCCGCATAGATAAGCTTATGGCCCGCGCCAAGGAGCTCGGCATGACCTCCATAGCCATCACGGACCACGGCGTCATGTACGGAGCCGTGCGCTTCTACGAGGAGGCCAAAAAGCAAGGCATCAAGCCCATCATAGGCTGCGAGGTCTACGTTGCGCCGCGCACAAGGCACGACAAAGACCCCAACAAGGACCGCCACGCCTACCACCTGGTGCTGCTGGTAAAGAACGAGCAGGGCTATCACAACCTCATAAAGCTGGTGTCCAAGGCCTACAAGGAGGGCTTCTACTACAAGCCCCGTATAGACCACGAGCTGCTGGAGCAGTATCATGAGGGCATAGTCTGCCTTTCCGCCTGCCTTCAGGGCAAGGTACAAAGGGAGCTGCGCAACGACGACGAATACCGCGGCAGCTACGAAGAGGCCAAAAAGGAGGCCATGTTCTTCAAGAACCTCTTCGGAGAGGACTACTACCTGGAGATGCAGGACCAGGGCCTTCCGGAGGAGGTCAACGTCAACCGCGGCCTCCGCAAGCTGGCCAAGGAG
Organism: uncultured Eubacteriales bacterium; assembly: GCA_902788795.1. Classification (GTDB taxonomy): domain Bacteria; phylum Bacillota; class Clostridia; order Peptostreptococcales; family Anaerovoracaceae; genus RUG13409. The sequence continues at coordinate 11,138 of CADALS010000036.1, forward strand.
CTGGACATAAAGCTGGTAGCCACCAACGACACCCACTACATTATGCAGGAGGACGCCCCGGCTCACGAGGTACTGCTCTGCATAGGCTCCAAGCACCTGCTCACAGACGAAGACCGCCTCAAGTTCCCCAACGACCAGTTCTACCTCAAGTCCGAAGAGGAGATGAGGGAGCTCTTTCGCGAGGTCCCGGAGGCCATAGACAACACCCAGGAAGTTGCGGACAAGTGCAATTT
>CADALS010000037.1 GCA_902788795.1 uncultured Eubacteriales bacterium
TTTTACTAAAAAACCCCTTATTTCAGACGAAAAACCACTGCATCATAGCGTTAGCCACGACGATCGTACTTCGCGCTTTCCTAAATTGTTGCAAAAGTCCCCCGCTGGACCTGGACCTGGCAACAATCGAGCCCCGCACCTTTTTTAAGCGCTCAACAGCCCATTGGAGACAACTTTGCTCGTCTCAATATGCGGATCCGATTACACTTAGACGCTAAAGTGCGTGCCCCGGGATCTTAAGCACCCCGCACAAACCGCTATATACACTAAAAAGAGAACCGTCCCCTATGATATTTTTTTTGGCACCTGAGAACCGTCCCCGAAGTGCCGGCCCGGGCGTTTCTTCGGCAACGGAAGAACCGTCCCCCCGATGCGTGCACCGGAAGAACCGTCCCCCTGATGCGTGCATCGGAAGAACCGTCCCCCTGATGCGCCCTGATGCGCGATGTTAAAAGCTCGCCTATTTGGCGAGCTTTTTGAGTGCTTTGATGTATTCTGGCGAGGAGCCGCAGCAGGAGCCCAGGTAGCTGACCAGGGGCAGGGCTGGCTCGAGGGCCGCAGCGAAGTCCTCCGGTGAAAGGTCCGCAGTGTTTGGCTTCAGAAGCAGGGGCAGGGAAGTCTTTTCCGCAAACTCATTTATTACCGGCACGGCGTTCTCCGGGCCGAAGGAGCAGTTGAGGCCCACGGCGTCAACATCGAGCGGCTTTAGCACCTCCAGCATGCCGTCTATGCCCGCGCCGAAAAAAGTCCTGCTGCCCTTGTGGAAGCTCATTGAGCAGAGCACCGGTATTCCAAGGCGTTTGGCCTCCCCGGCGGCTATCGCAAGGGATTCCGCGTCCATGAAAGTCTCCAGGACCACAAGGTCCGCGCCCTTGCCGGCCTCCATCATCTCCGCGTATATTCGGCGGCATTCGTCCTCCGTTATGGGGCCGAAGGGCTCCAGGGGCTTGAGCAGAGGCCCGAAGTCCAGGGCCACCAGCGGCCGCTTAAAAGGCCTGCCGGAACCGCCCCTTGCCGGAGCCTCCGCGCTGCTGCAAAACTCGCTTACAGCCTCTTTTGCGATCTTTATTCCAAGCTCTATTATCTCCGGCGCGCTGAAGCCTTCCGACTCCGCGGCCGGGCCGTTTGCGGTAAAAGTATTGGTGTATATAATGTCTGAACCAGCCTCAAGGTACGCGCTGTGCAGCCTTTTTACTATCTGCGGGGCCTGCTTGTTGTAGCGCCAGACCGAGACCTTCTCCAGGCCTGCATCCGCAGCCATGCCCCAGAGCATAGTGCCTGTGGCGCCGTCCAGAAGAGTTATTTTGCTCATAATAGCCTCCTTTTTTCTATATTTTACCGAACTCGGCCTGTTTCTGCAAGATAAAGCGTGCATTTGCCCGAAGATGTGGTATAATAGAACAACATTTACCGCAGAAGCGGTTTATTTGTAATGCAAAGTAAGAGGAAAACAAACATGAAAAAGGCAATAGTTGCGGTGCTCCTTGCAGCAGTAATGGTACTGTCCTGCGCCTGCGCCGGATCTTCCAACAACGCTAACGTAGAACCAAAAGTACCCGATCTCGAGGCTCACGGAATAACAGGCAACCTCAAGCTCGGAGAAAAAGCTTCCTATAAGACAGCAACCAAGCTGGATGTCACAGTAATGACCACCGGCGAGCTCACCATAACAGAGCGCAACGTGTACCAGTTCGCAGACGCACTTCCGGACGAGGCTCTTAAGCCGCTGGAAGGCTACGAATGGGTAGAAGTCAAGGCAACATCCATGTTCACAGACGATAACGCAAGGGACTGCGGCGTAGACAGAGCATCCTGCGTTACCAACTACTACGATGTAACATATTACGAACAGCACATAGCTCCGCAGGAGGACGGTTTCGTAAAGTTCTCCGTTAAGCCGGACGAAAAGGGCGAGTCCTTCGACGAGTGCCTCTACACCAAGGTAGTAGACAACCTCGGCTGGAACGACGACCGCCAGACCATATGCAACTACACCTGGTACTTCCGCGTGCCCGTAGGCTACGACGGAATGGTCATCGTATTCTTCAACTCCGCAATCGAATGGCCGGACGGAAAGTACGTTTACGAAGTACTCGACGCAGATTCCCTGGTCTACAGAGTAATGGGCGAGGGCGCAGCTCCTGCTCCTACTCCGGACAATCAGACACCTTCAGACCAGCCCACAGACAACACCACTAACAATGCAGAAAACACAGCGGGCTGATCACGACCTGGCATTTATGCTAAGGTACGAAAACGTAGCATGGTATGAAAACGGGGCAGTCCGGATACTGGACCGCCGTGTTTATCCTGCAAAAACAGAGTTTGTAGTTTGCACGGACCACACTCAGGTAGCCAAAGCCATTAAGGACATGGTAACCCAGAGCGCCGGCCCCTATACCGCAGTACCCATGGGCATGGCTCTCGCCGCCTACGAGTGCCGCACAAAGAGCGCTGAAGATCAGCGCGCTTTTCTTACTAAGGCAGCAGACACCATAGCCAACGCCAGGCCTACCACAGCCAGTCGCATGCGCGTGCTCTGCGATGAATGCCTTTCCACAGCTTTTTCCGCAATAGAGCGCGGAAAGGATGTTTCACAGGCGATCGTTGAAAAAACAATAGAGATGAACGACGAGCGCTATGGGCGTATAGACCGCATAGCGCACTTTCTTGTGGAGAAATTCCCGCAAGGCGGCCATGTTATGACTTTCTGCTTTGCAGAAACTATAGTCGGCATGATGCTGCGCCGCTGCAGGGAGCTTGGCAGGGAGATTAAGCTCTTCTGCCCGGAGACCCGCCCCTATTTCCAGGGCGCCAGGCTCACGGCTACCGTCTGCAGGGATATGGGTTTCGACGTGACCGTTATCTCGGACAACATGCCTGCCTTCGTTATGGAAAACGAGGGGATAGACGTATTCACCACAGCCGCTGACGCTATCTGCGTGGACGGCCACGTGGTAAACAAGGTCGGCACCTTCCAGACCGCAATAGTGGCAAAGCACTTCGGCGTGCCCTATTACGTTACCGGAGCACCGGACCTTGCTCACCCGACGGTGGATACCATCAAGATCGAGATGCGGGATCCGGAGTTTACCCTCCAGGCCATGGGCGTGCGCACTGCCGCCGAGGGAGTCAAGGGCTACTATCCGGCTTTCGACATCACCCCGCCGGAGCTTGTTACCGGTGTGGTAACTGACCGCGGTATATTCTCCCCGTACGAGCTTGCCAAGTACGTGGAGCAGACCGATGGTGTGTACAAAGTCGTGGTATAAACAATGAGCGAAAATACAGTAAAGACCCCGTGGAAGGACTATCTCGGAGATCTTCCCTTCCACATGGAGTACTTCCAGGGCTCCATGTCCGAGGGCGTGGAAAAGCAGGCCAAGGAAAGACCGGGCTTTATAGCCCTGGATTTTATGGGCCGCACCACCACCTACAAGGAAATGCAGCGCCACATAGAGGAGTGCGCAAGGAGCCTTCGTACCCTTGGCGTGCGCCCCGGAGATGTGGTCACCATAGCCATGCCCAACTGCCCGCAGATCGTTTACATGTTCTACGCTGTAAACATGATAGGCGCTATAGCAAGCATGGTGCATCCTCTGTCCTCCGAAAAGGAGATGGAGTTCTACATCAACGAGACCAAGAGCACCCAGGTAGTTACCCTGGACCAGTTCTACTACAAGTTCGAGGCCATACGCAAGAACACGGAAGTCGTAAACATCATACTCGCCAGCATCAGCGACGAGTTCTCCGTGCTCACCCGCATGGGCTATATGCTTACAGAAGGCCGCAAGATCAGAAAGATCCCCGAAGACGCGCCTGTTATAAGGTGGTCTGAATTTATAAAGATAGGCAAGTCCTGCTCCTTCACCTTCAAGGTGCACAGGGAGTACGAGGACCCCGCAGTAATACTATTCTCTGGCGGTACCACCGGTACCTCCAAGGGCATACTGCTTACCAACGGCAACTTCAACTCCGTTGCTGATATGATAATAGGCACCAACCCGATGTTCCGCCCCGGAGACAAGATGCTGGCTGCAATGCCGCTGTTCCACGGTTTCGGCCTGGGAGTGTGCATACACGCCATGCTCTTTCGGGGCGGCCGCTGCCTGCTTGTGCCGCGCTTTACACCCAAGAGCTTCGGCACCATAATGGCTAAAAAGCGCTGCAACTTTGTTGCCGGCGTTCCTACTCTCTACGAGGCTCTGCTGCGCCTGCCCAACATGGACGGCGCGGACCTCTCCGCACTCAAGGGCGTATACTCCGGCGGAGACAGCCTCTCCATAGAGCTTAAAAAGAAGCTGGATACCTTCCTCTATGACCACGGCGCAAGCATCCAGGTGCGCGAGGGCTACGGCGCTACAGAGACTGTAACAGCCTGCTGCCTTACCCCGCCGCATATGTACAAGGAAGGCTCCATAGGCCTGCCGTTCCCGGACACTTACTTCAAGATAGTAAAGCCGGATACAGAGGAAGAGCTCCCCTACGGCCAGGAAGGCGAGATAGTCATCTCCGGCCCCATGATCATGAAGGAATACCTCTACCACCCGGACGAGACCGCCAAGACCTTAAGGGTCCACAAGGACGGCCTCAGGTGGCTGTACACAGGGGACCTCGGCCGCATGGACGAGCAGGGCTTCGTGTACTTCATGGGCCGCATAAAACGAATGATAGTCAGCTCCGGATACAATATCTATCCGGCTCAGATAGAAAACATTTTCGACTCCTGTGATCTGGTGTCGATGAGCTGCTGCATAGGAGTCCCCGACGACTACCGTATGCACCGCATCAAGGTCTTTGTTGTGCCTGCCGCCGGCGTAGAACCCAGCCAGGCAACCAAAGAGGAGATACTCCGCTACGCATCCAAACGCATTGCTAAATACGCCATGCCGAAGGACCTCGAGTTCCGTGCGGAGCTTCCCAAGACCATGGTCGGCAAAGTGGCTTACCGCGTCCTGGAAGAGGAAGAAGCCGCAAAGCGCGCCGCAGAAGCCAAGAAGGAAAAGTAAGCTGGCTCAAGGGCACTGCCCATAATCCAAAAGAGGAAAACAAATGGCTATAACAGCTAAAACTCCCTGGAAAGACCACCTGGGAGACATCCCGTTCAGCCTGAACTATTTCCAGGCATCCATGTGGGAGGGCATAGAAGTCCAGGCCAAAGAGCACGGAAACTTCGTTGCCTTCGACTTCATGGGCAAATCAACTACCTACCGCGAATTCTACAGGAACATAGAGGCCTGCGCAAAGAGCCTACGCACCATAGGCATACGCCCCGGAGATAAAGTAACCATCGCAATGCCTAACTGCCCGCAGGGCATATACATGTTCTACGCAGTAAACATGGTCGGCGCCGTTGCCGTAATGGTGCATCCTCTCTCCTCCGAAAAGGAGCTGGAGTTCTACATCAACGAGTCCGAGAGCGTCCTGGTCGTAACTCTGGACCAGTTCTACCACAAGATAGAGGCCATCAGGAACAACACAGGTCTTATCAATGTCGTTATTGCCCGCATCAAGGACGAGCTCTCCAGGCCTATCAAGATGGGCTACATGCTCACCGAAGGCCGCAAGATAGAAAAGATACCCGCAGACGCCCCCGTTATAATGTGGGACAGCTTCATGAGGATAGGAAGGGCATGCTCCTACAACTACAAGAGGCCCAGGACATTTGACGATCCTGCAGTTATCCTGTTCTCCGGCGGAACCACAGGTGTTTCCAAGGGAATAGTACTTACAAACGGCAACTTCAATGCTCTGGCGGCTCAGATCGTTGCTACCAACCCCATGTTCCGCCCAGGAGACAAGATGCTTGCCGCAATGCCTATCTTCCACGGATTCGGCCTTGGAGTAAGCATACACTCCATGCTCTTCAACGGCGGACGCTGCATACTGGTTCCGCGCTTTACACCCAAGAGCTACGCTAAGCTTATGGTAAAGAAGCGCTGCAACTTCGTTGCCGGCGTGCCTACTCTTTACGAGGCTCTGCTGCGCCTTCCGGATATGGACGGCAAGGACCTGTCCTGCCTTAAGGGCGTGTTCTCCGGCGGAGACAGCCTGTCTGTAGAGCTCAAGAAGAAGCTGGACAAGTTCCTCTACGACCACAAGGCTCTTATCCAGGTCCGCGAGGGCTATGGCACCACAGAAACTGTTACTGCATGCTGCCTTACACCACCGCACATGCACAAGGAAGGCTCCATAGGCCTGCCTTTCCCGGATACCTACATCAAGATAGTCAAGCCGGATACAGACGAAGAGCTCCCCTACGGAGAGGAAGGCGAGATACTGCTTGCAGGTCCTACCGTAATGAAGGAATACCTCAAGCACCCCGAAGAGACCGCAAACACACTGCGCACCCACGCAGACGGACTTACCTGGGTCTACACCGGAGACCTTGGCGTAATGGATACAGAGGGCTTCGTGTACTTCCGCGGCCGCAGCAAGCGCATGATAGTAAGCTCCGGCTACAACATCTATCCTGCACAGCTGGAGAACATCTTCGATTCCTGCGATCTTGTCTCCATGAGCTGCTGCATAGGCGTGCCCGACCCCTACAAGATGCAGAAGGTCAAGGTGTTCATCGTTCCAGCCGCAGGCGTGGAGCCCAGCGATGCCACCAAGGAAGAGATACTCAAGTACGCTTCCAAGCGCATAGCCAAATACGCAATGCCTAAGGATCTGGAGTTCCGCGCGGAGCTGCCCAAGACCCTTGTCGGCAAGGTTGCATACCGCAAGCTGGAGGAAGAAGAGGAAGCAAAGCGCAAGGCGGCAGAGGCAGCCGCTGCAAACGCGCAGTAGATCATCCAAAGAATATAAAAAGAGCGGATCTTCTGATCCGCTCTTGTTGTTTTTTGAAAAGGCATCGAAAGAACCGTCCCCCTGATGCTTTACTTGCTGATCGCTTTTATAAGCATGTCCACGTAGGGCTTGCCGTACTCTACCATGGAGTAGGAGCCGCCGCGCCTGGTCCAGTCCAGGCCAAGGCCGCGCAGGCCTATCATGAACATTGTGGCTGTCATTTCCGGGCTGAGGCTGGTGCAGATGATGCCTTTCTTCTGGCCGCGCGCTATCTGTTCGGTAAGCACCTTTATTGGGCTTCTTGTATCCCCGCGCAGGGAGCTGTCTGTAACATCTATGGATGTTATCATCTTTGAACGCTCCGGGCCATCGCTCTCGTTGAACTTTATCCATTCGCTTGCAAAGATGCGGATGTTTTCGAGCTCGTTATCGCTGGTCATTTTGGGGAAGGCGTTCTCTTCCATGTAAATGTCTGTTCTTGTGAACAGTGCCACCAGTATGTCGGATTTTTTCTCGAAGTAATGGTAGAAGGACCCTACGGAAATGTCCGCTATCTTGCATATATCTTCTACTGAAAGCTCATCCAGGGTCTTTGTTTCCAGGACCGGAAGGAGCTTCATGAGTATTTCTTTGCGCTTTTCGTTCTGTTTCTGCTCTATTCTTGTCATAATGGCCTCCTGAAAGACGCATTCTAAAATCCATTCTAAAATCTATAATATTATAACAAATTTGAGCCGCTTTTTAAAGCCCAATATTTGGCAACGGCGTCTAATTTAAGATTCGTTTAGGCATCCATACGCAGCTCTTTGAGTGCGTCCTTTTCGTTAAAAAGATATCCATTACAGGTTGACAAAAGCGCGTATTTCTATATAATTAATATTAGAATCAATTCTAATTTTTACAGCATTCTTTTCGCCCCCGTTTTCAGGGGAAAGGATAAAAAATGGCAGATGTTTTTACCATGGGCATAGACCTCGGATCTACTGCTTCCAAGTGCGTCATCCTTAAGAACGGCAAGGAAGTCGTGGGCAGCGCTATAATCCCCGCAGGCACCGGAACCACAGGTCCTGTCAGGGCTTACGAGGAATGCCTTGCCGATGCCGGTCTTAAAAGAGAAGACCTTTCCATGATAGTTTCAACAGGTTACGGCCGCAACAGCTTTGAGCAGGCCGATCTTGTTATAAGCGAGCTTTCAGCCCATGCTACCGGCGTGCACGCAATGTACCCGGATGCACGCACCCTTATAGATATCGGAGGCCAGGACGCAAAGGTCATGAGCATCTCCGAAAAGGGCAGGCTGGATAACTTCATAATGAACGATAAATGCGCCGCAGGTACCGGAAGGTTCCTGGAGGTAATGGCAAAGGTCCTGGAGCTGGATATATCAGAGCTTAAGGACTACGATGCCAAGGCAGAGGGCTTCATAAATATCAGCTCTACCTGCACAGTGTTTGCGGAGTCGGAGGTCATTTCCCAGCTCTCCAACAACGTGGATATCCCAAGCCTCGTAAGAGGCATCAACACCTCGGTTGCGGTAAGGACCGCTTCCCTGGTAAAAAGACTCGGTGTTAAGAGCCCGGTCTACATGTCAGGCGGCGTCGCCAGGAACACGGGCGTCGTAAGGGCACTCGAAAGAGAGCTTGGCGTGGAGATCACGGTCTCAGAAATACAACAGCTTAACGGCGCCTTTGGCGCAGCAGTTTATGGTTACGGAAGGATAAAGTGATGGCAGTAACAGAAGAAAAAAAACCTGGTAAGGTCGTCTTAAGAGAGCTTCAGGACAAGATAGCTCAGGACGTATTCGATGCTAAAGCCCGCGGAGAAAAGATCGGCTGGTGTGCATCAAACTTCCCGCAGGAGATCTGCACCGCGATGGACATCAAGGTTGCATATCCTGAAAACATGGGAGCCGCAGTCGGAGCCAAGGGCGGCGGACAGAGAATGTGCGAAGAAGCAGAAGCAATGGGTTATTCCATAGACCTTTGCTCCTACGCAAGGATCAACCTGGCGTTCGCCAAGTCCGGCGAGTGCCCCGAAAACAGCATTCCTGAACCTGATTTCCTGCTTTGCTGCAACAATATCTGCGGCTGCATGATGAAATGGTACGAGAACATAGCTGTAGAAAAGAACATCCCTCTCCTCATGATCGATATCCCGCACCTCACAGAGATGACCTGCGACGAAGATCGTATCAAGTACATCAGAGCTCAGTTCGATGACTGCATCGCCAAGCTCGAGGAGATCACCGGCAAGAAGATGGACTTCAACAAGCTCAAGGAAGTCATGGCTACATCCCAGAGATCTTCCAAGGCATGGATCAGAGCCCTCAACTGCATGGGCGCAGAACCTTCTCCGTTCTCCGGATTCGACGTATTCAACACCATGGCAGTAGCAACTGTCGGCAGAGGCACCCCGGAAGCAGCAGCTGCATTCGAGTACCTTGCAGACGAGTACGAGACCGCTATAAAGGAAGGCCGCTCCACATTCAAGGGAGAAGAAAAGTACAGAATACTCTTCGAGGGTATCGCTTGCTGGGCTAACCTCAGAACAACTTACAAGACACTGCAGAGCAGAGGCATCAACCTCACATCCACCATTTACGGACCTGCATTCAGCTTCTTCTACAGCAACCTGGACGAGCTAATGGCAGCTTACTCCTACGTTCCTAACAGCTACTGCTTCGAGAAGGAAGTTCAGCTGCGCTGCGAGGACGCTATAGCCAAGAAGGTAGACGGCGCAGTTATGCACGTCAACCGTTCCTGCAAGCGCTGGTCCGGAAACACCTACGAGCTTGAAAGACAGCTCCGCGAGCGCGTTGGCATTCCTACAATGACCTTCGACGGCGACCAGTCCGACCCGCGTGTATTCTCCGAGGCTCAGTACACCACCCGTGTTGAAGCTCTTGTTGAGATCATGGAAGCTAACAAGCAGAAGAAAAGGGAGGCAAAGTAATGAGCGACGTTAGAAAATGTTTAGACGCTTTTAAAGAAGTAGCGACCAGCCCCAGAAAGCAGCTGGACAAGGTCCTTGCTGAGGGCAAGAAGGCTATAGGCGTTATCCCTTACTACGCACCGGAAGAGATCGCATATGCAGCTGGCATGATCCCCTTCGGTATGTGGGGCGCAGAGGTCCAGGTAACTGAGTCCAAGAAGTACTTCCCCGCATTCTACTGCTCCATCGTTCACGCTTGCCTGGACCTTGCTATCAAGGGCGCTTACAAGGGACTTTCCGCAGTTATGATCCCTCTTACCTGCGACAGCCTTAAGGGCATGGGTGCTAACTGGCAGTACGGCGTTAAGGACATCCCAGTTATAGATGTTGCTTACGCTCAGAACAGAAAGATCCTCGGCGGCATAGATTTCACTACCAGCCAGTTCAAGAAGATCAGGAACCAGCTGCAGGAGGTTGCAGGCGTTCTTATCTCCGACAAGGCAGTTGCTGAGGCTATCAAGGTGTACGACGAGAACAGAGCAGTCTGCCTCGAGTTCACCAAGCTTGTTGCAAAGCACTCCCAGACCGTAAGCGTAACTGACAGAGCTTACGTTCTGAAGGCAAGATATTTCATGGACAGGAAAGAGCACACCGAATGGGTAAAGGCTCTTAACGGCATGCTGGCAGCTCTTCCCGAAGAGGCTGTAAAGGGCAAGAAGATCGTTACCACCGGTATCATGGCGGACACCGCAGAGCTGCTGAAGATCCTGGACGACTTCGGCTTCACCATCGTTGCAGACCAGATCACCCACGAGTCCGTTGACCTCCGCCAGGAGACACCGGCAGACTTCGACCCGTTCCGCGCTATGGCACTGCGCCTGGCTCACATCGAGGGAACTTCCGTGCTCTTCGAGCCGGAGAAGCTCCGCGGCAAGCAGCTTGTTGAGATCGCCAAGGAAGCCGGCGCTGACGGCGTCCTTTGGGTAAACACCAAGTTCTGCGATCCGGAAGAGTTCGACTACGTTCCGTGCAAGAAGGCTCTGGACGAGGCTGACATCCCCAACCTGCAGATCGAGGTAGACCAGCAGATGGTCAACTACGAGCAGATCCGCACAGCTCTCGAGACCTTCAGAGACATCCTGTAACGGATCCGGCACTCGGGGACGGTTCTCTGTTTCGCACTCAGGGACGGTTCTCTGGTGCCAACTTCACAAAAAGAAAAAGCAGAGGCGGCTTCGGCTGCCTCTGTTTTGATATTTAAAACATAGGGGACGGTTCTCAGGTGCCGATGAAACGCCAGGGGCGGCACTTCGGGGACGGTTCTCAGGTGCCAAGAATAATTATCATAGGGGACGGTTCTCTTTTTAGTGTATATAGCGGTTTGTGCAGGGTGCTTAAGATCCCGGAGCACGCACTTTAGCATCTAAGTGTAATCGGATCCGCATATTGAGACGAGCAAAGTTGTCTCCAATGGGCTGTTGAGCGCTTAAAAAAGGTGGGGGGCTCGATTGTTGCCAGGTCCAGGTCCAGCGGGAGACTTTTGCAACAATTTAGGAAAGCGCGAAGTACGATCGTCGTGGCTAACGCTATGATGCAGTGGTTTTTCGTCTGAAATAAGGGGTTTTTTAGTAAAA
>CADALS010000038.1 GCA_902788795.1 uncultured Eubacteriales bacterium
CCATAATTTTCTATCGCGGCGGCGCGTGGAATAAAATGCGTTATACACCTTATTTTAGGCCTTCCAGGCGAAGATAAAAATACTATGATATCTTCAGCAAAATACGCTGCAGGCTTCGGTCCTTTCGGGATCAAGATACACATGCTTCATCTTATGAAAGGCACGGCCATGGGCGAGGCATACCTTAGAGCGCCCTTCCCTGTTCTCAGCCGGGATGAGTACATTAAGCTGGTCTGCGATATCCTGGAGATAATGCCTCAGTCTGTTACTGTGCACAGGCTCACCGGGGACGCGCCGCAGGAAAGCCTTATAGCGCCGGACTGGACGCGCAACAAGCACGCGGTGCTCAACGGCATACAGCAGGAGTTTGCTGCAAGAGGCAGCTTCCAGGGCAGCGCTCTTTAAACGGCTGCTGATATTGTAATAAATGGCCTGTTCTGATATAATCCGATAAAATACTCTTAAAAGAAAAGGAGCAAAACAATGGCAGACACCAAGATAGAAATAATCGTCAAGGGCTTTGGCACCATGACCGCAGAGCTGTACCCGGATATAGCCCCTGCTACAGTTGCTAACTTCGTAAAGCTTGCAGAAGAAGGATTCTTCAACGGTCTCATCTTCCACAGAGTCATAAAGGGCTTTATGATCCAGGGCGGCGGATACACTGCAGATTTCTCCCATAAGGATGCTGAGGCTATAAAGGGCGAATTCAGAGGAAACGGTTTCCCGCAGAACACTCTTAAGCACACCAGAGGAGTGCTCTCCATGGCAAGGACCAACGATCCCAACTCCGCGTCTTCCCAGTTCTTTGTAATGCATCAGGACGCACCGCATCTGGACGGACAGTACGCAGCATTCGGAAAGCTTACGCACGGCTACGATGTTCTGGACAAGATAGCAACAGTTAAGACCGGCAGCCTGGGCTTCTACATGCAGGACGTTCCAAAGGATACTGTAGAGATAGAAACAATAAAAGTTATTAATGAATAAAAAAAGCGGTGCATCAAAAGCGCCGCTTTTTTCGTTACTAGGTTACAACTGAACTAATCTTTTCTGTACTCGACGATATCTTCTATGCCACAGTCGAGTATGTCGCATAGAGCTGTGATAGTGAGAATGTTGACGTTTTCGTTCCTGCGGAGCCTGTCCAGCTGACCGCTGCTGAATTTGTACGTCTTAATTAGTTTGTACTGGCTAACTCCCTTAGCCTTCATGGTTTCCCATAGTCTGTTGTAAGATATCATAACGCCCCCTCAATGATTATTAGTTTTCCTCTATTGTCAATTTAATTATACACTATGTGACGTCTTTTTGGAATTGTGAAATTTATGACATTTTAATTACGGAAAATTATGTAACCACAATGAAATACTAAGGTAAAATAAGCTCTGATAACGGGCTATAACATTGCCCCGAAACGGGCATTTCTGCGGCTTTTAACAGTAACATATTTTAAACTTATAATACGGACATCATCTCCGCATAATGCGTATAAATAAATTCATAATAAAGCAAAAGACCTGGCTAAGCCAGATCTTTTGTGGTGCCCAGTCTCGGAATTGAACCAAGGACACGCAAATTTTCAGTCTGCTGCTCTACCGACTGAGCTAACTGGGCGTATGTGGTGGGCCCTCAGGGACTTGAACCCGGGACCTGCCGGTTATGAGCCGGACGCTCTGACCAACTGAGCTAAGGGCCCACATACACTATTCTGATGGTCGGGGTGACACGATTCGAACGTGCGGCCCTCTGCTCCCAAAGCAGATGCGCTACCAAGCTGCGCTACACCCCGGCACACTTGTTTAATGGAGCTGATTTCCGCATCCGTTAACCAACAGAACGTTCTAGATTTTACTCTAATAATCCGTGTTTGTCAACACAATTTTTAATCTTTTTTAAAGCCAGACAGTTGGTCCATGGCTTTATACAGCTCCAGGTAAGGCGCAGTCTGCATTCCGGTGGTCACACCGAATTCCATTATCCTGTCAGGATCGCCGGAAGTCCATGCAGGAAGCCCTGATCCGTTGGGGTCTCCGGTCTTCATGTAGTTTACAACGTACTTTACGATCTGGGCGGAAAGCTCTCTGTCTCGGGCGTCAAAAAGCCTGGATCCTTCGGGGATATTGCCGTAGAAATAGACTTCCTCTCCGCTGTGCCAGGTGCCCAGATAGCCGTTGTCCTTAGTGAAATAGTAAGTGTAAGAAGGTATGCTGTTTGCCTTAGCCTGCCTTGCCAGGCAGTAGTGTCCGTAGGTAAAGAGTATGGCGCTGTCCAGGTCTGTCCAGTTGCGCCTTGCCTCTGCATCCGTGGCGGACGGATAGAGCTTAAGAACAGCGTCAGCCTGATCTTTGAAATACGCCCTTACCCTGCTCTCGTAATTTTTCATGGAGCCCTGGGAGAACATTATAAAGGGAGCTGCTTCATCGCGGTTGAAACCGTGCAGCTGAGCCTCTTCGTTATGTATGCCTTTGGCGTAAGATTCGTAAGGAGTTTCTTTCAGAACATAGCCGTCCACTGTAATGTGGTGGTGAGTGCTCAGCTCCCCTACTATCTTTTCCGCTGGAACTGCCCGAAGCTCAGCAATACTTGCTGCTCCGAACTTTTCCTTAGTGGCTTTTGCAGCCCTGTAGGCAGCGTCAAGAAGCCTGAAGGAATGCGCAGGCGCCGGAGCGCTTACTGTGGAGCTTTCCATAAGCACGCGCCTGAACAGCCCCTTGGCCAAAGGAGAAGTGCAAAGAGCGGAAACGCAGGCAGAACCGGCGGACTCTCCGGAAACCGTTACGTTAGAAGGGTCTCCGCCGAAAGCCGCTATGTTGCTTTGCACCCATTTAAGCGCCAGTATCTGGTCCAGAAGGCCGTAGTTGCCCGTGGTGTGGTTCGGTGATTCAGCTGCAAGCTCTTCGTCCGCAAAGAAGCCGAAAACGCCGAGCCTGTAGTGCATATTAACTACGATAACGCCTTCCCTTGCAAGGCCTTCTCCGCTGTAATCCGCATACCAGGGCTGGCCGGTCTGCAGGGACCCGCCGTGGATGTAGACCATTACAGGAAGCTTATCCCCTGCGGAGGATCCTGCCGGGCGCCAGATGTTAAGATAGAGGGAATCCTCGCTTGCAGGCTCCCTGTAGTTATCTGTGAAATCAAAGAATTTGTAATCGTGGAAGCCTATTATCCTGGCCAGGGAGCTGTAGATAGGAAGATCCCTTGTCTGCATGGACATGGGCGCAAAGGTATCGGCTTTGAGGACTCCGTCCCACTTGTCCGCAGGCACAGGCTCCTTCCAGCGAAGCTCCCCTACCGGGGGCTTAGCGTAAGGTATGCCAGCAAAGATCTCTACCTTGCTGTCTTTTGTGAGTACGCCGCGCAGCTGTCCCTGCTCAACTGTTATTATCTTTGTCTGATCCGGGTTTTTATGAGAAACAGCCGGGACTCTTCTTTCCGGCGGCCAGGACAGGAAAACGACGCCTGCAAACAGGACGAACAGAACTATCCAGCTCAAGAAGAACCTGCCCTTTCTGCCCTTTTCCAGTTTTGAGAGCCTGCTTCCTGCAAATGCGAAAGCCGCAATAAGTACTGCTGTAAGCACCCAGCCCAGCACGGTGTGCTTGCCGAGCTCCATCACAGCAAAGAATATCAGTCCAAATATAGCAAGGAATACTTTCCAGAGTATGCCCTTGCTTGCCTTTTGTTTTCTCATGGTAATTTTTCCCAAAAAGACGATAAAGAACCGTCCCTTGTTTCTAGCCGAGGCTGTCGCGCTTCAGGCGGAAGGCGACGGCGCGCTTGAGGTACTCCAGGTACTCCATGTCCTGGCACATTGCCTTCTCCGGGTTGTCGGAGAGCTTGGCAACTGGCCTTCCGTTTACGTACTGCAGCTTTATGACTATGTTCAGCGCTTCCTCGCTGGTATCGTTGCTGCAGAAAGTACCTATGCCGAAAGATACCTTGGTCTTGTCCTTAAAGTAGTCGTGGAGCTTTTGAGCCCTGTCGAAATCAAGGCTGTCGGAGAACAGCAGCAGCTTGGTCTTTGGATCAACGCCGTAGCTCTTGTAGTGGTTGATTATCTTTTCGCCCCAAGCGTACGGATCTCCGCTGTCGTGGCGCACGCCTGTGTAGTTGTTGACCATGGAGCGGTCGAAATCCAGCAGGAACAGATCCGTTGTAATGGTGTCGGAGAGAGCGGTTCCATTATCGCCCTTATATTCGTCGTACCAGTCCTGCATAGCGTAGTGGTTTGTAAAAGCCAGAGGAATCGAAGGAATGCCCTGGTACATCTGAACGAACTCGTGTGCATAGGTTCCTATAGGAGTAACATTGTGCTTCATTGCAAGGTAAACGTTGGATGTGCCTACGCAGTTCTTTGTCTCCTCGCAAAAACGCCTGACAACAACATCTTCCCACTCCCTGGAAAGCCTTCTTCTGCATCCGAACTCCGCGAACTTGAAGGTGTATTTGCCCTCGTTCATGGCCTTGATCTTTGCATCAAGCCTTTCCTCGGCGGACTTGAGCAGCTTGTTATAATCGTACTTAAAGCGGAAGTAGACCTCGTTTACTATCTCCAGCAGGTAGATCTCAAACTGCATTGCGGAGAACAGCGGGCCGTCCACAACGATGGAGAGCTCTCCGCTGTTGAGAAGCTTTACACTGACGTAATCCCTCATGGGGTGCCAGAGCCTTAAAAACTCCACGTAGTCGTCCTTTATGAACCTTATGGAGCGCATGTAATCCAGCTCGTCCTGCTTAAAGCGCAGGCTGCAAAGGTGGTCTATCTGAGACCTTATCTCTTCCGCCATCTCCTGGGTGAACTTTACGCCCTCGTTGCGGCACTTAAAGTAGTACTGGCCCATAAGACTGGTGTGCTTATGGAAAATGACCTGGTTCATGTTGAACTTGTAAAGGTCTGTGTCAAGAAGTGATGTTACTATAGGATCCAGTTTCATTGTGCTTCTCCTTTAAAGGCTGCTTGTAAACTGATTAAGATGCGAGCTTAAGACTATCTGGCGGAGCTCCTCGAAGCGGTCCCAGAGCTTTGGATCGGTGTAGCGCATCCAGCTCTGGCGATCGTCCCTGACCATGAACTCCCTCATGGCAGAGGCTGATATCTCAACGGTCTTGGGCACGTAGAGCTCGGATATGGTAAGGCCTTTTACGCTGTCGAACCAGTCTATCCTGCGGTCTTCCTTGCCGGATACCAGAAGGTCCGGAGTCTGGCCCATCTGTTTTTCTACGTTCTCCAGGACGTAGTCTCCCCACTTGGAGTTGTTGCCAACACCTATGTCCTCCAGCGGATAGATGCGCACCTTGTCCCCGTAGACTGTCTGTATAAGGGACTTTCGCATCTCGTAAGTGAGAGGATTTTTGTAGGTGCCGGATTCCTGGGCAGAGCCTATGAATATGCCTACTTCCTCGCAGAGGGAGATGGCTTTATCTATCATAAACTCGTGGCCGGCGTGGAACACCTGGAAGCGCCCTACTATTATGCCAAGTCTGTATGGTTTAGTATACATAGCCTTGCCTTTCTAAGCCTTTGTCTCTATTCCGGGGTCGAAGGACGGCATTAGCTGCAGTTTGAACAGGTTCAGCTTGTGCAGCCTGTCTATTCTGGCCTTCTTTTCCTGGTCTTCTATTATGCCTTCCCTTATGTAGCGGTCCAGCTCCGCGTAGGTAAAGCCAAGGTTGTCCTCGTCTGTTTTGCCGCAGAGGCCGTCTATTGGGACTTTGTCTACCAGAACATCCGGAAGACCAAGCACCCTGCCTACCTGCTTCATTTCCTGCACTGTAAGGTGGCTGCAGGGAGAAAAGTCCCCGGCAGCATCCCCGTAGCGGGTGGAGTAGCCTACCCAGTCCTCCGAAAGGTTGCAGGTGTTTGCAACTCTGCCGTTGTGGCTCTGGGAGACCGCGTAAAGAGTTGCCATTCTGATGCGAGGCGGCAGGTTGGTGCGGCTCTGGGCGGAAAGCTCAAAAGGAACGGCGCCGACCAGCCCTTCCACAGCGTCCTTGATATTAACTATGTAGTGCTTTATTCCAAGGTGGGAGACCAGCAGCTTTGCCATGTCTATATCGTGCTGCTCTCCGTTAGGCATAAGCACGCCTATCACGCGGTCCTTGCCTAAAGCTTCCACGCAAAGAGCTGCCACTATGGAGCTGTCCTTCCCTCCGGAAATGCCTACGACTGCATTGCAGCCCTTGCCGTTTTCCTCGAAGAAATCCCTTATCCACTGGACGCACTGGTCCTTGATCTTTTCAGCGTTAAACATAATATACCTTCTGTTTACTATTTGAATTACAGCTATGGATCAATAGTTATGCGGCAGTATAGGCTTGCCTGCCAACACCTCGCGGTAGTCCTTAAGGTTGCGCTTAAGAAGGTTAGGCGTATCCAGGCCGTATGGGCACTTGGACGCGCACTGGCCGCATTCAAGGCAGTCGTCTATCTTGTTCATAAGCGCCAGGCCTTTTGGGTTCAGATTCTCTTCCACCGGAGCTCTGCGCAAAAGCAGGCTCATCCTGGCAGCTGTCCTGATCTCTATACCTACAGGACAAGGCATGCAGTAACCGCAGCTGCGGCAGAAATCTCCGGAGAGCTGCTTTCTGTCGGCTTCTATGATGTTTTGGATCTCGTCTGTATCTTCGGGCGGGTTATGCATGTAGGATATGAACTCCGCAAGCTCTTCTTCCTTCTGAATGCCCAATATTGGCATAACACCAGGGTATCTGCGCATCCAGACTGTTGCAGCAGCTCCGCTTGTTATGAGGCCTCCGGACATGCCCTTCATGCATACGAAGCCCATGCCGGAATCCAGAGTCTGCTGCACAAGCTTAAGTTCCTTGAAGGTGGAAAGGTAGTTGAACGGGAACTGAAGTGTCGTGTAGAGCCCGCTCTCAACAGCCTCAAAGGCGGTATCCAGCCTGTGGTTGGTAATAGCTATGTTGCGTATCTTCCCCTCCTCCTTAGCCTTGAGCATGGCCTCGTAGAGCCCGGTGCCGTCGTCCGGCTTGGGGCAGAACGAAGGATTGTGGAACTGGTAGATGTCTATATAGTCTGTTTTAAGCATCTTAAGGCTTGTTTCAAGATCGCTCCAAAAACCTTCGACTGTAAGGGCCTTGGTCTTTGTTGCGATTATTGCCTTATCGCGAAGTGATGGAGGAAATGCTGCCCCGATCTTTTCCTCGCTGTCTGTGTAGGCCCTTGATGTATCGTAATATGTTATTCCGGCATCCAAGGCCATACGCAGCATTTTTACAGCATCATCCTTAGGGACCCTCTGTATTGGCAGCGCGCCAAAGCCTGTATCCTCAGCGTAAAGTCCGGTCTTTCCTATAGCTATCTTTGCCATTTATTTTCCTTTAAGCAGCTTTTTGCATAAAAATCATGATTAAATTAGAGTATATCACATCGAAAAAAATCCGTCCATACATTGCCGCCCAGGATGGCATGTGATATATTTTAAACAAGTATAATAAGTGTTTCGGAGAAGAAAAATGAGTATCACTTCTTTTATAATCAAAAAGGCCGTCCCCTTTCCCGATCCTGAAAGCTTTGAGCGCTTCCTGTTTATAGGGCCTCACCCGGACGATATAGAAATAGGAGCTGGCGCTACAGCCGCAAAACTTGCAGCCACAGGCAAAAAGGTAAGCTTTCTTGTATGCCTGGACGGAAGGTTCGGGCTGGAGAACGCTCCGGCAGGCACCACTCCGGACCGCCTGGCTCAGATAAGAAAATACGAGTGCTTAAAGGGCGCATCAGTGCTTGGTGTATCCGATGTGCACTTCCTGGAACTGTCTGACGGAGGGCTCTACGAGTTCAAGGACCTGTACAGCGGCATAGCAAAGGTGATAGGCCAGACCCAGCCGGACATCATATTCGCGCCGGACCCGCTTGCAGCCAGCGAATGCCACGCAGACCACCTGAATGTTGGCGAAGCAGCCAGAAGAGCAGCCTTCTTTGCGCCTTTCAAGGAAATAATGCAGGCAGAAGGTGCAGCCCCGGCACCGGTGGAAGCCATAGCTTTCTACATGACGGCAAAGCCCAACAGGTACGTTGATACCAGAGGCTTTACGGAAAAGCAGAGAAGTGCCCTTTTGTGCCATAAGAGCCAGTTCCCGGAAAACTCCGAAGCCTTCAAGTCCTTCGACACCTATATAAAGATCAGATCCATAGACTTTGGCCTAAGGAAGCTCTGCGGCAAGGCAGAGGGCTTCAGAGTCCTTGGCAAAACACACATGCACTGCCTGCCGGAAGCTGGTCTTTAGAGGAGAACACACATGAAATACGATTTTGAGACTATGCTGCAGCGCCGCGGCAAGGATTCGATCGCCGTTGATTCGATAGGCACACCAGGCTGCCCTGCGGCGCCAAAGGAAGGCTTTGAAGCCATTCCAATGTGGGTCGCAGACATGAACTTTGCAACCTGCCCGGCTATAACGGATGCTATGATAAAAAGAGCGCAGCATCCTGCTTTCGGCTACTTCAGGCCGAGCAGCAAATACTACGCATCCATTATCAACTGGCAGGAAAAGCGCAACGGCGTGCAAGGCTTAAAGCCGGAAAACATAGGCTACGAAAACGGCGTGCTGGGCGGCGTCATATCCACGCTAAACGCGCTCTGCGCCAAGGGAGATATAGTTCTGCTGCACTCACCCACTTATATCGGCTTTACCTTTGCTCTGGAACGCAACGGCTACCGCATAGTGCACAGCCTTCTGCGCAAAGACGAGCAGAACGTCTGGCGCATGGATCTTGAGGACATGGAGCGCAATATAGTCCAAAACAATATCCATGCCGCTATAATCTGCAGTCCTCACAACCCCTGCGGAAGAGTCTGGACCAAAGAAGAGCTAAGATCAGTAATGGAGCTTTTCGAAAAGCATCAGGTATGGGTAATATCCGACGAGATATGGTCCGACCTTCTGATAGGCGGAAGCGTCCACACTCCCACCCAGTCCGTAAGCGATTACGCCAGGGAGCATACTGCGGCACTTTACGCTCCTTCCAAGACCTTCAACCTGGCAGGCCTTGTTGGCAGCTACCACATAATCTACAACAAATGGCTTTTGGACCAGCAGCAAAAAGAAGCAGCGCTGAGCGTCTACAACTCCATGAACGTAATGTCCATGCACGCTCTTATCGGAGCCTACAGCAAGGAAGGCATGGAGTGGACAGACCAGCTGAAGGAAGTCCTTACGGATAACGTAAACTTCGCATATGACCACATAACAAAAAGCTTCGGCGGCATAAGCCTGTCGAAGCCTCAGGGTACGTATATGCTTTTCCTGCACTGCGAGGACTGGTGTAAAAAACACGGCAAGACCATGGACGATCTGCTTAAGCTTGGCACGGACGTTGGCGTTGCCTGGCAGGACGGAAGGCCCTTCCACGACCCCTACGGCATACGCATGAACCTTGCCCTGCCCACTCACATGGTCAAAGAAGCCTTCAGCAGGCTGGATAAATACGTCTTTAATGACTGATCACTGGGCGGTGCCGGCTATGCCAAGCTCTTCTGCATGAGGTCTCATGCCCTCTATGCATATAGCAGCAAGCTCCTGCACCTCCATACCAAGCATTTCAGCGCCTTTAAGGATAAGCTCTCTGTTGCACTTTGCGGCAAAGTGCTTATCCTTGAATTTTTTCATGAAGCTTTTTACTTCAAGATCTTTTATACCGTTAGGGCGCATGCGGGCGCAGGCCTGGATTATGCCTGTAAGCTCGTCCGCTGCGTAAAGGCTCTTCTCCATGTTAGTAAGAGGCTCCACATCTGTGCATATGCCCCAGCCGTGGCTTAAAATAGCCCTTATATCCTCTTCCGGAACGCCTGCCGCTCTGAGAGGCTTCGCTGTATGCGCAAGATGCTCTTCCGGGTACTTTTCGTAGTCGTAATCGTGGAGCATGCCTACAGCCATCCAGTGCTCCTTATCCTCTCCGAAATGCTCTGCCAGAGCCCCCATGGCGTAGCTGACGTTAAGAGCGTGTATTATCAGATGGTCTTCGCTGACCATAGTGGCGTTAAGCCTTTTAGCTTCCTCAAGTGTAAGACGATCCATAAATGACCTCCGGTATAAGTTATGTAACACTATATAAACATACTAAGCAACGGCAGTGTGACCACAGACAGCAATGTGGATACAAGGACCACCTGTCCCGCAAGCGTCTCATTGCTTTTGTACTTTGCAGCCATCATAGCGGTAAAGCTCCCGGCAGGCACAGCTGCGATGACCACGCATACAGCTGTGGCTGTTCTGTCTGCGCCAAACAGCTTCATACCGGCAAGTAGTATTCCCGGGATAACTATCAAACGAAGCAGACAGTAGTAAAGTACGGATCCGTGGAGAGCATGCTTAAGCTCTACCTTGCTTACAGCGATGCCGACTATCATCATGGAAATAAATGTGGTACCGTTTCCGATGATGCTGAAAGTCTGCCTTAAAAAATGGGGGTATGATACAGGCAGAAGCATCAGGATCATGCCTATATATACGGCTATCATATTAGTATTCAGAGCAACAGCCTTGATCTTTTTGACGGGGTCTTTCTCGTCAATAAAGATCGCCAGTCCTACGGTCCACAGCGCGATACGTATAGGTATCAGTGCCACAGATGTAAGCATGGAGCCTATAGAACCAAGGATCGTGTTCAATACAGGAAGCGCAACAAAGGATGCGTTTGTATTGATAATGGAATACCTTAATACCTTACGGTCCTCTTCTGCAAAATGCGACCTGGGAAACAGGATATATCCAAGAAGGACGCTGGCAAATTGAAGGACGATAGTTGCAATGAGGACGGCTTCGGACTGGTGAAGCAGCTCCGGTGTCAGCTTCTGGTCCATAAAAGAACCGATTATACTGGCTGGAAGCATGATATTAAGCACGAGATCTGTAAGCTCTGCTCTTCCCTCATTTGTTATCCTATTTTTTTTGCCGAGGTAAAAACCTATGGCAAGGCATATGAACAACGCAAATTGCGTGCCAAGCATCGAAATTGGATCCATGAAATACGACCTGTTATTATTTTTCTATCAAAAAATACACTTTTTTACAAGTAATAATATTATCATCATCAGCGATTGTTAAATATTTTTGCTTTATTGAAGTATCGGACAATTTTATGGACTGTCCTGCCCTCTCAGGGTTCGATCCCTTCTGCCCCTGCCACGAAAAAACCGGTCCGAATGGACCGGTTTTC
>CADALS010000039.1 GCA_902788795.1 uncultured Eubacteriales bacterium
AATACTACGCTCTTGCGCGACATTAGGACGCGATTCAGTTGTTCGTTGCGGTATTTAGTGGACATGATGCTCCTCTAGGTTCTTTGCTTTTGTATATTATAGCATATGTATTACCGCAAGCCCACCAAACCCGCAAATAAAAGCTACTTAAGAAGCGTTGTCGGGGTACTCTTAAGGTTTACGAAATCTATCCTTGCCTGTACTGCTTTGAGAAGCTTCTTAATGTGGTCTATATCTATCTGCGCAGCATAGGCTTCTGCTCTTGAAAGCATAAACTCGGTGTGGCAGGTCTTGATACCGTTAAGGAGCCTTCGTATAAGCAGCAGGGATTCTTTGGTCATGTATGTAACAGTCCTTTTATTTCTTTTTCGCCAGTTCGTTTACCGTGTTCAGGTAGTCTTTTTCAACCTCGCTCAGGGTGCGTTCCTGATACTTTTTATACTCCTCATGCGCCTTGTCTATTGCCTGCGTATGAGAAATGGATCCGGAGCCTTTAAGCAGTTTTTCGCCTGTGGATGTAAGTATCGAATCCAGATGCGTTGCCCAGTCCTGCATGGTCATGGGCTGCTCACGCTCCGCCTGTCTTTCCGCAAAGTCCAGGTATCCGGAAACGATCTGCCCCATTGCCCTGAGCTCTTTTTCGTCCAGGTAGTTTTTTGCGATCTCGGTGTCTTTAAGATGCGGTCTGTCCCCTCTGAAGGAATGCAGCCCCATAAACTCTTTTTCTGCATCAGCCCTGTAATAGATCACCTCGGCTGCGGTGTTTCCATGCACGGCGTAGTGGATCTTGTTTTGCACCTTTTTAAAGAACTCTATCGATATTTCCGCTCTCGGATCGTAGTCGATGCTTGTAGCGTAAATGTCGAGGACCTGCCTATAAAAGACCTTTTCAGAAGCTCGGATATCTCTGATCCGTTCCAAAAGCTCCTTAAAGTATCCGCCTCCGCCAAGCTCCTTCAGGCGGTCGTCGTCCATGGTAAAACCTTTGCGGATATACTCGTTGAGGCGCTTTGTTGCCCACTGTCTGAACTGCGTACCGCGAACAGATTTTACGCGGTATCCGACAGAGATAATGACGTCCAGGTTATAATAATCCACGCTATACTGTTTCCCATCCCGGGCAGTTGTTGCAAATTTTGCAACAACTGAATCCCTGCTCAATTCATTCTCCTCGAAAATGTTTTTTATATGCCTTGATATCGTGGATTTGTCCCTGTCAAACAGCATCGAGAGCTGATCAAGAGATAACCAAACGGTTTCTTTTTCCTGATCAAAGCGAACATCTACCGAGACTTTTTCGTCTTCGGTCATGTATATCAGAAAGTTATCACTCATTTCCTGCTCTTTCCTTGTGTCGATCATTGAGGCCTTCTCCTGAAATTATGTGTACAATATTTCAGATTAAAGTATAGCACTTTAGCGATGTAATGCCAACCTCTACAGATAGGGGGACATGAGAAGGAAATAGAACAGCGAGCCTTGCGGCTCGCTGTTCTACTAACCGGTTATATAATAAAAGCAGGGCAGTTCCGATCTGCTTTTATTCGTGTGGATGCGCCAGCAGGTAATCCGTAAGGCCCGGGACAAAGCGGCTCTTGCGGCCAAGGCCCGGTGTCCTGAATATGTAGGCGGTGCCGTCGTAGTCGTTATAATTCGGGAAGGCGGCTTTAAAGACAGCGTCCGAATACTCGTTGGCAGGTACTATGTAGTCTATCTTTTCGCCGTTTTCGCGTATGCCTACGGAAGCGTACATCAGGTCTACATCGCGGGTCTTAAAGCCCTCCGGCAGGATGGCCTTCATCCTTGCGGACAGCTCCTTGGATGTGGGCTCGTCTATGGAGTTCAGGAGCCCTATGCCGAACTTGACCCCGCCGGCCTCGTACTCTTTGTAGTCCAGGAAGAGGATCTCCATGTCGGTCATGCCGTCGTAGGAGATA
This sequence comes from uncultured Eubacteriales bacterium, assembly GCA_902788795.1. Classification (GTDB taxonomy): domain Bacteria; phylum Bacillota; class Clostridia; order Peptostreptococcales; family Anaerovoracaceae; genus RUG13409. Next base: position 1,938 of record CADALS010000039.1, read on the forward strand.
GCTTCCTTGTGGAGGATATCGTACAGGGCGTCTACGTCGTCTATGCCTGCGATCTTGGCGAGCGCGGGGGCGGCCTTTTTGTCGGCCTCGGTGACGGTTGACGCTGTAAGGTTGCCGGTGTCGGAGAGCACGGCGCCCAGGAGCAGAGTGGCGGTCTGTTTGTCTATCTGCTGGCCGTAGTTAAGGTAGCTGAGCCATATGATGGTGGCTGTGGCGCCTATGGGCCTTGCGTCGTAGAGGACCTGCTGGCCTGTGCTTACACTGCCTATGCCATGGTGGTCTATGATGCCTACTATGTTGGCGTCCTGAAGGCCTGCTGTGGCCTGGAGGTATTCGCTGTGGTCCACCAGAAAGATGTTTTTGCCGGAGGCGTCTTCCAGGACGGGCGGGGCGTCTGCGCCGGCAAGCTTGAGTATGTATTTGGATTCGTTGTTGGGCGCGCCGTTGGCTGCGGGCTGAGCGTTAAAGCCGAGCTGCTGCAGGAGCCTGGCGTAGGCGATGGCGCTGCAGATGGTGTCGGAGTCCGGGCTCTTGTGGCCTATTACGTAGATGGGGCCGTCTGTCAGCTGCAGCTTGGCTATGCTCTGGCGGTTGAGCTCCTGAAGGTCCAGAAGCTCCTGCCTGGCGGCCATGGCCTGTGATGCGCCCTGGGCCTCGCCCTGCGCGGTGCCTTCGGTTATGCCCCTGGCATTGCCGAAGTAGAAGCCGGCGGCTGCTGCGATGCAGATGGCCAGCACTATCGCTATTATTTTAATTGCGTTTTTATTCATGTTAACTCCTGAAACGAGTATGTTATAGGGGACGGTTCTCCTTAACGAACTTATGTTATAGGGGGAAACGAGGGACGGTTCTTTGTTTCGCTGAAACGAGGGCCGGTTCTTTGTTTCCCTCGCGGCGGCGTCAGTCTATTGTAAACCGTTTTCGGTGTGGATGCAATAGGTGTGTTATAGGGGACAGTTCTCCTTAACGGTTATAGGGGACGGTTCTCCTTAATGTTATAGGGGACGGTTCTCCTTAACGAACTTATGTGCAGAAGAAAAGCGAGCCTTCGGGGCTCGCTTTTAGTTTTGACGTCGTGGTGCAGTCATTTGTATTCTTTTTGATATCATAGTGAGCTTATTTGCATCAGGGCGCATCAGGGGGGACGGTTCTTTCGATGCATAATAAACGCCAAGCTTGTGCTCCAAGGTCGATCCAGAGGAAAAGAGGTCGATTGTTGACAAATGCACATTAAAGCCGGGTCTTTTGCAACAATTCGAATATACGAAAACGGAGATCTTCATTGATAAAAGTCCGGAATGGCTTTTGCGGATCGAAGAACCATGTTTTTCAGTAAAAAGATGGGTCGATACAAAACAATTGATCCTTTGCAAAGCGCTTGGACGCTCCTGCCCCAGCGATTTGTTGCAAAACAGCCATGAATGATCGATGTTTGGCAACAATCATGTCGAACATCTATCTTAATTGTTGCATATAAAAGCTCAAGACCTCGCTAAGGCAACATATATCTAAATTGTTGCAATTGACGGGGGCAAGACCACTCGTTGGCAACAAAATGTACTGCCTGGATAATTTAGTTCACATTGCATCGAAAGAACCGTCCCCCTGATGCATGCATCGAAAGAACCGTCCCCCTGATGCAAAAAGACCCGCCGGAGCGGGTCTGATTATTGCGGGATTATTTGCCCCAGTTCTGGACGTATTCGGCCAGGATCTTGGTGCCCAGGGCGCGGTTGTCGTCGCCGGGGACCGCGAACTTGATGTCCAGGTGGCGGGTCGGATGCTTCCTGAAGTAGTCGGTGCAGGCCTTGAGAGCCACCTTCCAGGCTTCCTCCTTGGGGTAGCCGAAAACTCCGGCGGAGATCAGCGGGAAGCCGATGGAGCCGCAGGCGTTTTCGTGGGCCTGGCGGAGGGAATTGTAGTAGGCGTTGTAGAGGAGTTCCGGCTCGCCCTGGGTGCCGCCCTTCCACATTGGGCCGACGGCGTGGATGATGTACATGGCGCCGGGCAGGCCGAACGCGGGGGTGGTGACCGCTTTGCCGGTGTCGCAGTGGCCGATGGCGCGGCAGGCGTCGTTGAGCTTGTTGTAGTCGGCTGCGCGGAAGATGGCGCCGCACACGCCGCTGCCTGGGTAGAGACCCTCGTTAGCGGCGTTGACTACCGCATCCGTGCCGATAGTTGTGATGCCTTCGGCTGTGATCTCTAAACTGCCGTACTGAGTGAAATTGATCTTCATAGGGTCTCCTTTCTGTGCTGTATTGCGAGACGCTGGTTCGCGAACTTTTGTTGACTATATTATAGCAAGTAAAAATGGGGTTGGTACGTTATCTTTTTAACCGGTTGGGCGGGGGTTTGACTGGGTTTTAGCCGAGCTTTGGCCGGGGCTTTGATACTTAGCTCAGCGCTTTGAGGGCCCAGATACAGCCTTTGGCCAGGCGCTTGTCCGGGTCCTTGAAGTGGTTGCCAGAGTTCCATTCGAGTGTGGATGCAATGGCAGGGGCAGCGGACTGGGAAAAATGTTGTGTGGCTGGGGCGGCGGGATCGGTCGGTTGCGGGGCGGAGCGACCGATCAATTGCGGGGCAACCTGAGTGCTCAGCAGAGCGGCCATGGCGCGGATGCAGTCCCCTACCGTTGACATGACGGGGTTGCGGGTCTTTTCCTCCTTGTCCCCGAGGCTCAGGTAGATGCAGCGGGTCTTGGGCTGCGCGGCTTTTGCGTAGTCCAGCCAGCCGGGGAACCACACGGACGGAGATGCTGCGCAGATTCCGTCAAAGGCGTCGGTCTGGTAGGCGGCCCAGAGCGCAAAGAGTCCGGCCAGCGAATAGCCGGCCAGAATGACGGGCGGCTGAGCGGACAGCATTGCGCGGACCTTCGGCAGAAACTGAGACTGCAGGAATTCCAAGGTGCCGGCGGCTCCGTGGCCGAACGGCTGGCCGGCAAAGACAGCCGGCGCGTCCCAGGGCGAAAGGTCCCGGTTCCAGTCATCTACGCCGAACACGGCCAGGGCAAAGTTGGGCCCGGCAGCGGCTCGGATCATCTCAGCCTGGGCGGTCAGCGGGTTGCTTTGCTGCGCCATCTCGGCGGCGTCGGTCACCTGCACGATAATGTATTTTGGGTCGAGCCCGGCGATCAGCGCGCAGGGGCGTCCGTCGAGCTCGAATGTTGTCGTTTTAAAGTCTATCATAATTACGGTTTGGTGCGGCGGGTGGTGCCAGAGGACCGTCCCCCCATGCGGTTTTCAGCATAGAGAACCGTCCCCTATGCGAACCCTATGCGAATGTGCAAAAGGAACCGTCCCCAGAGTTCGTGAAGGAGAACCGTCCCCTATAACGCAGAGTTCGTGAAGGAGAACCGTCCCCTATAACGGTGAAGGAGAACCGTCCCCTATAACGAGAGTTGGTCGGTGGGGGGATCGAGGCGCTCGCAGATCATGTCGGTGAGGGCGTGGGCGGCCACCTGCGCCGGGTCGGACTTGGGGTCGATCCACGCGTGGATCTGGGACTCGGGCAGGATCAGCGGCATGCGGTCGTGGATCGCGGCCACGCTGGGTCCGGGCGCGCGGGTCAGGATCGCGAAGCGCGGGAAATTGCGCTCGATGCGGTAGATGCCGCAGAGGTAGGTGCGGTCCAGGCCTGTCGGCTGGATCGAGAATTTGCCGCCTTTTTTGTAGCTGCCGTCCGGCTGCGGGAAGTGCTCCCACTCGTAGTACCAGCTTGCGGGGATGATGCAGCGGTGGCGGGCCCAGGGCTCGCTGAACATAGGCTTTTGCGCGGCGGTCTCGGAGCGCGCGTTGATCAGCAGGCTGCCGTTTTGCGCGCGAAAACCCCAGTACATGAAAAATGCAATGGGGTTTCCTGCTTTATTGGAGGAGAGCACCGGGACGACGTTGCCGGGCCCGACGTCTCCGCTGTGGAGGACGTGGCCCTCCTGGATCTGGTAGGGGCTGGCCAGGGTGGTGCGCTGGGCTTGCCGGGCCAGCTCCTCGAAGTATCCGTTTGGTTCTACATGGTATTTGCAGCACATGGTGATGGGGTGGCTCTGCAGCGCAAAGCCGTTGATTTTACTGGGTTTGCGAGTTGCAACCGGATTGCAGTTGCATGGGGTTTTCAAGGCTTTTTCGGGCTGCGGCGCCGCTTGGTCCCCCGCTTCCCTGCCGCTTAGCGTCTTTTGGCGAAGTCTTTGCGGACGCGGTCGAGGGCTTCGGGCGCGACCCGGCCGGTGGAGCGGACGCAGCACATGGCGGCGCTCACGGCCTCGTAATTGTTGGCGATGCCCTGCCCGTCGTTGATATAGCTGGCGGAGCGGTCGGCGCGGATGCCCATGCGGCCGGCCACGCTGACGGCGTCCATGTTGGCGCCCAGGAACAGGAACTCCCAACCGTACTTTTCGGTCTGGCGCTCGATCAGGCGCTTGACGTCGGCGTAGCTGTACTCGCGGCTGGCGTTCTCCATGCCGTCGGTGGTGATCACGAAGAGCGTCTTGCCGGGGACGTCCTCGGGGCGCGCGTACTTGTGGATGGTGCCGATGTGGTGGACGGCGCGGCCGATGGCGTCGAGCAGGGCCGTGCACCCTCTTACATAGTACTCGTTTTCGGTGAGTTTTTCAATCTTTGCGATGGGGACGCGGTCGTGGACGACTTCGTGGCGGTCGTCGAAGAGGACGGTGGACCAGAGGACCTCGCCGGGCAGCTTTTTCTGCTTTTCGAGGGTGGCGTTGAACCCGCCGATGGTGTCGGCCTCTAGGCCGGACATGGAGCCGCTGCGGTCCAGGATGAATACGACTTCTGTGAGATCTTTGTTTGCCATTTTATTGCCTCCTTAGGGTTGTGGTTTGCGGGGTTGCGGGGCGGCCGGGTTGCGCAGTTGCGATGGTTGGTGGTGCGGTGGTTGGTGTAGCCTATCAGTTGGGCCACTCAGTTGCGCAGTTGCGGTGGTTGGTGGGCGGCCCGGCCGCTGTTTACGGCAATATAATAGCAAGGCCGGCGGGGGCTGTGGTCGCCCGCCGGGCGACTTTTAGAAAGGGCGGATGGAGTGGCGGCCAGATCGAGAGCCGGCACCCAAATTAAGGAGGATTTACAGTAAATTGAAGCTCTTTTACACGTTGCAGAGCTTAAAATGGTGCTGATATGATGAAAAGTAGCCCTTATGCTGGCCATGCGCGGCGAGATCCGTCGAGATTATTAAATCTGGATAGCGATTTTCGGACTGAAAGGCCGTTTTTTGGCTTTTCAGTTCGAAAATTTCCGATTTTTGTGCTCATTTTCATCCGCGCGGCAAATGGTCGTAAGGCCCGTGATTTGACAATAAGTGACCTATTGGCCAAAACGGGCGCGAGGGATGGTCGGAAGCTCTCTAAAGCCAAACATTTTCAAGCAGGAAACGCCGTTTCTGTTGCAACGGCAACTAAAATACTGCCTCCGTCGGGCTTCTCCCGCCGGAGGGAACACAAGCTTTCAATTGGATGAACGAGCTTTCGCTCGTGGGTTTCAATTTTTTCGAACTTTTTTTGCAAAAATCAAGAATTAGTCCGAAAAAGCGTATCCAGAATTGATTTGAAGCAGATTTTTGTCATTTCTGCTTCGGCAGGTCACGCGCCGAGGGTCGGCTGGTCGTAGCTGAAGAGGATGCAGTTGATCTCGTTGATGTCGAAGACGCGGTGCTGGATGCAGTACTCGATGATGATGTCGAAATCGCTGCTGCGGGTGAGTGCCAGGCCCGCCTTGAGCAGGAGGTCGCGGGTCTCGTCCAGGTTCAGGCGCAGGGCGATGGCGAGCGCCAGAGCGGTGCGCTTGGACGGGTTGTAGAAGCGGTTGCTGCGGATCTTGGAGAAGTGCTTGCGGTCCAGGTTGGCGCGCTTGTAGACCTCCGGGTCCGTGAGGCCTTTGCGGTCGATGAGGCGGAAGAGGTATTCCTGGAAAGTGTCGTCGCGGGTCTTGAGGGCGTCGTCGATGGTGGACGGCGCGATAGGCTGATAAGCGAGCGAGTCGATGGTGGACGGCGCGATGCTGTCCCGCTTGGAGCGGCGAGTGAAGCTGGGGAACAGTCCGGGCTTGCGCCTGGCAAGGGGTGCCGGGGCGGCAGGCGCGTTGGAGCCGGCCGGGGCGGCAGGCGCGTTGGAGCCGGCCGGTGCATCGGGCATGTTGGAACCAGCGGCAGGGGCGGCAGGCGTGTTGGAGCGGCGCTCGAGCTCCTGCATCTGCAGCATTCGGAGCCTGCGATCGTACTGCCTGGCGAGTTCTTCGCTCCGCTGGGAATCAAGCGGCTGGCGGACGTCGGCGTCGCCGATGTAGCTGCGGATGTCGGTGAAGGCTTTGCCGGAGACCTCGAAGGCCTCCTTGTCGTAGACGACCAGGTAGACGGTCATGTCGGCCGGGTCGGTTGAGGTTGCCGGGCTGCCGGGCTGCTGGGCGGTCAGGGTTGCCGGGCTGCCAGTCTGCTGGGCGGACAGATCTGCCACGGCGCTGTTACTTGTGGAATCTGCCACGGCACCGGAGAACAGGAAGCCGGTGATCTCGCTGACGGCGGTGCGCAGGGCGCGGTCCTTGGGGAACCCGTAGGTGCCGGTGGAGATCAGCGGGAAGGCCACGGAACTGCAGCCGAGTCGGGCGGCCAGTGCCAGCGAATTGCGGTAGCAGGCAGCCAGGGTGCGAAGCTCGCCGTGGGTACCGTCGATCCAGGCCGGGCCGACGGTGTGGATGATGTGTTTCGCGGGCAGCTCAAAAGCCGGGGTGGCGGCTGCCTGCCCCGGGGCCATTGGGCCGATCTTGGCGCGTTCGGCCAGGAGGGCGTCCCAGCCGGCGGCCTTGTAGATGGCGCTGTCCACGCCGGCGCCGACTGCAACATCCGGGTTGGCGGTGTTGACGATGGCGTCCGCGCGGACCTTGGTTATGTCGTTTCTGATGATCTCAAGAGGCATTGTGTCTGCTCCGTGTTGGGGGTGCTGAGGGGCCGAGTCATGGAATTGCTGAGCGGCTCCGTTTGCTGAGGCTGCCAAGGTTGCCGGGCAGCTGAGCAGCAAAGTTGCTTGGTTGCCCAGCTGCCGTGGCCGCCGAGTTACCTAGCCGCGCCGCTACATCCAGCCCATCTTCTTGAACAGGTCGATGTCGGCGCCGAGCCATTTGACGCTGCCGAGCTCGGACTTGGACAGCCAGCGGGCCGCCTCGTGCTCGCGGAGGGTCAGCGCGCCGTCCACGACCTTGGCCCAGAAGCACTGCAGCACCACGTGGTACTCGGGGTAGGTGTGCTCCACAGTGGCGATCAGGCCCCCGACCTCGATGGTGGTGTCCAGCTCCTCGCGGATCTCGCGGATGAGGGCCTGCTGCGGGGTCTCGCCGGGCTCGATCTTGCCGCCGGGGAACTCCCACCAGTCTTTATAGTTGCCGTAGCCGCGCTGCGTGGCGAAGATGCGGTCCCCGTCGCGGATGACGGCGGCTACTACTTGTATCGTTTTCATGTTTTGCTCCGTTTTGAGGGCGCTGCTGCGCCGATTTGCTGTGTATTCTTGCGCTGCTGCGCCGGTTTGCTGTGTATTTGCGCTGCACTGGATTTCAGTTGCAACGGCTGAATCCATTGAAATTCCAAGGTTTCAGCCACTGCGGCCGGGCAACTTGCTAAGCGCCGCCGCCCTGCCCTACTTCAAAAACCTCTCCACAGCTCCCCGCTCCGCGCCGGTCACCTTGCAGAGGTGCGCCACCACTTTTTCGCGGGATTCGGACGGGTCGCGCTGGTAGATGGCGCCGAACCCGGGGCCCAGGAACTGCTCCGGTGTGGCGTACTCGGCCACGCCCCAGCCGTACTCCTTGCCGGCCTTGTCCTTCATGTACTTGAAGTCCGAGATCAGCACAAAGCACTGGTGCTGCAGGCGGCCTATGCTGGTGTCGAAGCCGGTCCTGCCGCCCTTGCGGTAGTTGCCCAGCTGCTTCAGCTCCTTGGACAGGATGGGGCCGTTCGCGTCGATCAGATCGAACAGCGCCTTGTCCTTGTAGGTGCCCAGCTCGTCGTTGAAAAAGCCCTCGTAGTCGTAGCCGTCGCGGCGGAAATTGGCGAGGTCCATGAACCATTCGCGGCTGACGAAGGCGGCTTTTTTCTCGAAGAATTTGCCGTACGCGCAGCCCAGGCTCCGGATGACCGGGCCCTTCCACTCCCACACGCCGGGCTCGTCCTCAAAGAACCACGCGCGAGGGTCCACGTGCTCCTCGATGGAAAAGCCGGGGATGGAGTTCTCGAAGTAAGGAAGGAAGCCGAGCGTCTGCACGGCTTCCTTAAGGTCTTCTATTGTCCTGATGTAAAAGTCTTGCATGGGTACAGTATACCACATTTGGCGTTTTGCGCGAAGCAGATAACGGTTTTATCTGCTTCGAATCGATTTTGAACATGCTTTTTCGGACTTTTTTTGGTTTTAACTAAAAAAAGTCCGAATGCGTAGATCAGCCAATTGAAAGCTTGCGTTACCTCCGGCGGGTGAAGCCCGACGGAGTAGGTATTATGGTTGCGGTTGCAACAGAAACGGCGTTTCCTGGCCAAAAATGCTTGGCTTTAGAACGCATTTGACTAGCTTCTGCGTCTGTTCCGGCCAGCAGATCCTGGACGCTCTGGAATGGGGCGCAAAGGACGTTCCGCGCGAATTCGGCGGCTTCATCCAGGTGTCCGGACTCAGCTACACGATAGATGTGAACATTCCCAGCCCCTGCGTGGCCAGCGAAAAGAACATGCTTGTGGGCATCTCCGGCCCGCGCCGCGTTTCTGACGTTAAGGTTGGCGGGGAGCCTATCGACCCGGCCAGGACCTACACCGTGGCCGGCCTGGATTACCTGCTGCTTAGCAATGGCGACGGCAACACTGCGTTCGACGGCTGCAAGCTTCTGCAGGACCGCGTGCAGATAGACAACCAGGTGCTGATCAACTACATCGTGGACGCCCTCGGCGGCCAGGTCGGCACCGGCTACGAAGACCCCTACGGCGACGGCAGAATAGTGGTAAAGCAGTAAGGGCCGCGTGCGGCCTTAAACACAGGCAGAAAGTACAGCGTGCGGCATTAAACGCATACAGAAAGTGCTGCGCGCAGCTATGTATTAAGGATCTCAGCTTCTTGTATGCATAGTTTTACGGATTTCAGCTTCTTGGGTGCATAGTTTTAAGGATTTTAATTCTGGATAGCGATTTTCGGACTGAGATGCCGTTTTGAGGCATCTCAGTCCGAAAATTTCCGTTTTTTG
>CADALS010000040.1 GCA_902788795.1 uncultured Eubacteriales bacterium
TGCATTCCGCTGGAGGGCGGGGACGCTCCGGAGGGAGCTGCCTGCGTCTGCTGCGGCTGTGTTCCAGGCCTCCGCTACGGATGCGCTGTGAGCCGCTGCGGCTTCCTCTATTTCTTTGGCGATGGCTGCGCCGTCCGGGCGGGTGCCGCTGCCGGATGTGCCGTCTGATGCTGCGGCGCTGTGGCTGCCGTCTGCGCTGCCTGCCGCGCCGGATGCGCCGTGCGAGGCTGCGATGCGGGCCGACGCGCTGCCGGGCCTTTCATCTGCGTTGCCGGCTGCCAGCTTTTCTGCCTCCTGAGCCATTTCCGCTGCGAACGCTGCCATTTCGGAGACTTTTTCGTCCAGGACACCGGAAGCTGCATGCGCAGGAGCTGCGGCGTCGGCGGTGAGCTTATCTGCGTCATCTTCTGCCTGATCTGCGAGCTTATCTGCGGCGTTGGCGGTGAGCTTGTCTGCGGCATCATCGGCCAGGTCAGCTGCTTTATCTTCGGCGTCGGCTACTTGGTCCGCAACGTCTGCAACCTTATCTGCAACAACGTCTGCAACCTTATCTGCAACATCGTCCACAACGTCTGCGACCTTATCCGCTGCATCCCCTGCCTGGTCTGCAACTTTGTCTGCGGCGTCTTCCAGCTGATCGGCAACCTTGCTTGCCGCGTCATCGACCTGGTCCACAACGGCTGCGACTGCATCAGCAGCATCATCGCCCAGCTGCTCTGCTGCGTTTTCAACGGTTTCCTTTATTTCCACGGCAGCGTCTTCTGCCTTATCATTTTTGCGCTTTTTGTACCAGAACATTTACTTGCCCCTTTCAAGTGCATATTTAATATATAATATCACAAATCAGTCTGATTGTAACTGAAAAGCGCATCAAAATCGCATTCTGTGCGCAAAAAACATCAGATACGCGGCTTCACACAAGTGTGCTGTATTGTTCACATAATACACACAATTTGCTTCTTGTTTCTACACATTGCAGCAGTATCCTATAGCTGCAAGGAACAAAACAGAGCAAACAAGTGCAAAATTAGAATAGAACCTCCAATAAAACGAATGAACGATAATGCAAAAAAAAGCAGCGGCGCCAAAAGCGCCGTTGTTTTTTTCTGCAAAACTCAGGCAACGCCCGGGCGTTTCTTCTGCATCGAAAGAACCGTCCCCCTGGTGCATGCATCGAAAGAACCGTCCCCCTGATGCGCCCTGATGCGCGTGGTGCGTAAAACAAAAGAGCGGGCCGGGTGGGTCCGCTCTTTATGGTATTGAGTTCAGGTTGTACTAGGATGCAGCCTCGTCTACCTTTACGAAGGGCTTGACGTTGGGCTTGGGGAAGACGTGGATGACCTTCTTGGGGCACTTCTTCGCGCAGAGTCCGCAGTTCTTGCACTTGTCGGGGTCGATGACCGCATGGTTGTTGATAACGTGGATAGCGTCGAACTTGCATTCCTTCTCGCAGAGCTTGCAGCCTATGCAGCCGGCGGAGCAGGCCTTGGTGGTGTCCTTGCCCTTGTCTGCGGAGTTGCAGCCTACGTGTACGCGCTTGACATCGGCAATGATGTCGATGATCTTCTGCGGGCAGACGCTTGCGCACATACCGCAGCCTACGCATACTTCTCTGTTGACCCTTGCCAGACCGTTGCAGACCTGGATAGCGCCGTAGGGGCAAGCCCTCTCACAGTCGCCGAAGCCTATGCAGCCGTACTTGCATGCGCCCGGGCCGCCGAAGAAGTTCTTAACAGCAGCGCAGGTCTTGAGGCCCTGGTAATCCATTTCTGTCTTGGTGGCGTTGCAGTCGCCGGAGCAGCGTACGTTTGCTACCTGCTCTATTACGTCCAGAGCTTCCTGGCCGAGTATAGCAGCGATAGCAGCAGCAACACCGTCAGCGCCGGGGACGCAGAGGTTGGTCTTTACGCCGTCGGGATCAGCAGCCAGAGCAGCGGCGTAGTCGTCGCAGCCGGCAAATCCGCAGGCACCGCAGTTAGCGCCGGGGAGCTGGTTCCTGATGGCAACAGCAGTCTCGTCTACGGGGACGGACATGAACTTTGCCGCAAGAGTAAGGAGTGCGGAAGCTATGAAAGCTATTACTACTGTCATTACGACAGGAATTACATAACCACTCATTTACGCGCACCTCCTTACATTCCGAAGATCTTCTCCAGCATACCGGAGAAGCCAAGGAAGCAAAGGCTTGTGATGGACGCAGCGACCAGAGTGGAAGCTATGCCCTTGAAAGCCTCGGGGTAATCGTTGGTCTCGATCTTGCTGCGGACGCCTGCGAACAGGAACATCGCAACTGTGAAACCTACGCCGGAACCGAAGGAGTTGAGTATAGACTGGAGGAAGTTGTACTCGTTGTCTATGTTCAGAACGCAGACGCCCAGTACTGCGCAGTTGGTGGTGATCAGCGGGAGATAGATACCCAGAGCCTTGTGGAGGGCCGGGATGTACTTCTTGAGGAAGATCTCTATCATCTGGACCAGAGCAGCAATTACGAGTATAAACACGATGGTCTGCATGTAGCCTATTCCGTTCGGGTCGAGCAGATAGGTCTGGATGGGCCAGGTTACTGCAGTCGCAACTACCATTACTATGATTACTGCGACCGACATGCCCATAGCGTTGTCGAGCTTCTTGGAAACACCCAGGAACGGGCAGATTCCGAGGAACTTGGACAGAACGTAGTTGTTAGTGATTATCGCGCTGAGGACGATATAAAATGCAGCTGTAAGACTCATTATTTATCGCAGCCTCCTTCCTGAACTTCGTTGCAGAACTCTGCGCCGGGGCAGGTAAGGCACTTGTTGACTCTCTTTTCCTTTACCTTGCCCTTGGTGAGCTTGTTGACAAGAGCGATCAGGCAGCCGAATACGAAGAATCCGCCGGGAGCCATGATGAGGATCGTGAACGGGCTGAAGAGGTTAGCGGTTATGGTAGCGCCGAAAAGTGTGCCGCTTCCGATAAGCTCTCTGATGCAGGCCATTACTGTAGCAGTAAGGGTGTAGCCGAGGCCCATTCCTATACCGTCCAGAGCGGAGTCGACTACGCTGTTCTTGTTAGCGAAAGCTTCTGCTCTGCCGAGAATGATGCAGTTTACAACGATCAGCGGGATGTATACGCCCAGTGCCTTGTCCAGTGCAGGAGCGTAAGCCTTGAGCACCAGCTGAACGATGGTAACGAAGGTAGCGATAACTGTTATGTAGCACGGGATACGGACGGTATCGGGTATGATCTTCTTAAGTGCTGAAATAATGATATTGGAGCAGGTAAGTACGACCAGTACGCAGGCGCCCATGCCTATGCCGTTGATAGCCTGAGTGGAGATAGCCAGGGTCGGGCAGGTACCGAGTACGAGCACGAGTACCGGATTCTCCTTTATGATTCCGTTAGTGAGGATCTGGAGCTTGCTCTTTTTCATTTCTTAGCTCCTTTCTTCTCAACGCCGTTGAGCTTGGATCTGGTGATGCTGTCTATGTGCGGAGTGAGGATGTTCATGAGAAGTATTGCGAACGAAACTCCTTCCGGATAGGAAGCATATGCACGGATGAGCATGGTGATGATGCCGCAGCCGATGCCGAAGATGATCCTTCCCGATGTGGTGATCGGAGAGGTTACGTAGTCAGTTGCCATGAAGATGGCGCCCAGCATAACGCCGCCTGCGCATACCTGGAAGATGGGGTCGAAGCCCATGATCAGGGACAGGACAGCAACTGTGCCGATGAAGGCGCAGGGAATAGCCGGGGAGATTACCTTCCTGACTACAAGGTAGATGCCGCCGATGAGCAGTGCAAGTGCGCTTACCTCACCGAGGGATCCGTTGATGGTGCCGAGGAACATCTCCAGGTTGGAGGGGAGCTCTGCTCCTGCGTTCCACATTGCGAGCGGGGTAGCGCCTGTAACAGCGTCTACGCCTGCGTTGTTGATGATGGCCTGGCTCATGTTCTTGGTTACGGACCAGGTGGTCATCGGGGTGGCGAAGCCTATGAACAGTGCTATACGTCCGACGATAGCAGGGTTAGCGAAGTTCTGGCCGAGGCCTCCGAAGATCTGCTTAACGACTACTATTGCAACGAAGCAGCCGATTATAGCCATCCAGAACGGCATGCCTACAGGGAGGTTGAAGGCAAGGATAACGCCGGTAACGATGGCGCTCCAGTCTCCTATGGTGTTTTCCCTGTGCATGATCTTGCGGGATGCCCACTCGAAGAACACGCATGCTGCTGCGCAGATCACGGTCATGAGTATGGCTCTGATTCCGAATACATATGTGGATACTGCCAGTGCGGGGATGAGCGCGATTACTACGTCCCTCATGATGGTAGCGGTATCTGTGGGGTTGCATACGTGAGGCGCAGCGGAAACGATCAGATTAGTGTGCTTATCTGCCATTACTTGTTGCCTCCTTCCTTAGCTTCTGCAGCAGCCTTTGCTGCTTCTGCCTCGGCAGCCTTAGCTGCTTCTTTTGCAGCTGCAGCCTCTGCCTTGGCCTTCTTTTTCTTGTCGTCTTCCATGACGAGGGTCTTGGCCTGCTTGATCTCGAAGTTGAGCTGCTTTCTTGCCGGGCAGGAATATGCGCAGCAACCGCAGTCCATGCAGGACATGACGTTGTATTCGCGGAGGGCATCGATGTCCTTGTCCTTGAAAGCTCTGGAGAGCCTTGCGGGCATGAGGTTCATCGGGCAGCCTGCAACGCAGCGGCCGCAGTTGATGCAGGCGGTCTCTTTGCGCTGTGCGGCGAATTTCTCGTCGAAGCAGAGTACTGCGTTGTTGCTCTTGAGGATGGCGAAATCATCCCTGGGGATGGCTCTGCCCATCATCGGTCCGCCGAGGAGGATCTTCTTTACCTCTCCGGTGAGGCCGCCGCAGTGCTCGATAAGATCGCAGATCATGGTTCCGATAGGAACTTCTACGTTCTGCGGCTTTGCGACGATGTTTCCGTCTACGGTAAGGAACTTTGTGGTGAGCGGCATTCCTGTGGTGAGGAACTGCTGCAGCTTGAGCACGGAAGTTACGTTGGAAACGATGCAGCCTACATCAGCAGGGAGCTTGCCTGCGATGAGGTGTCTTCCGGTGCACTCGTAGATGATGACACGCTCTGCGCCCTGGGGGTATACCTGACGGAGCGTGCAGACGGAGATGTCTGTGCTTCCGGCAAGGATCTCGTTGAACTTGGCGATAGCATCAGGCTTGTTGCTCTCGATGCCGATGATGCCCCTGGGGATGTCGAGCCACTTCATGATGGTGCGCATGCCGTCGACCATATCCTGTGCATATGCCAGCATGGCAGCGTGGTCTACGGTGATGTAGGGCTCGCACTCTGCGCCGTTGAGGATGAGGGTGTCTACCTGGCCGGGCTTGGTGTTGTACTTGATGGACATCGGGAAGGATGCTCCGCCGAGTCCTACCAGACCGGAGGCTCTTACAGCCTTGATGAAGTCTTCGCGGCTGTTGATGACGGGCGGGACGACAGTTTCTGCTATCTCCTGCTTGCCATCTGTCTTGATGACGATGTTCGTGTCTACGCGGCCGTTCTGAGTCATGAACTGCTCGATAGACTCGACGTCTCCCGATACACTGCTGTGGATCGGGGCGCTGACAGGCTTGTCACAATCTCCTATCAGCTGGCCAACCTTTACGTGATCGCCTTTGGCGACAACAGGCTGGCAGGGGGCGCCGATGTGCATGGACATCGGGATGTAGACCCTTTCAGGTACCGGCATGGGTATGATGGGCATACCTGCGGTATTCTTTGAGTGGTTTACGTGCACCCCTTTGAGATGCTTTCCTGAACTCATTAAATGCTCCTTTAATACTTATATACGGCGGGCTCTGAGTTTCGTGTGCATAGCCTTGGCGCAGGGCCGTACGGGGCCTTGTCCGCGCTTCGGCACGCTATTATGTGGGTATAAAAACGGTTGCATGACCACACGAAAAACAGCGCAAGCCGCAAACTTGCACTGTCTAATTTACCCCATTCGGGGGTGTTTGTAAAGAAAAAATCAAGATAGTTTTTTATTTAACACAGCCGCCTTGTGGCATATGTTAAAAGGTACACAAGATATTGTAGCGATATGTGTTGCGGCGCTACAGTACGAGGTTATCCATTACCAGCTTGAGATCATCGTATTCCTCTATATGTTTCAGCTGGTCCATAGCTTTTTCTATTTTTTCGCTGGGCAGGATTATCTGAGCGTTTACAAAGAAGCGCTTGTCCAGGTCTTCCTGGGTTATCCTGTAGCCGTCCAGATTGGTGCCCTTGGAGTAATCGCGCTCTGCAGTAAAGGTCTTGCCGCGCGCGTCTATCTCTACTCTTGCGTACCAGCTGAGCGGGTCCTTCTTCTTGAGCTCGTAGTGATGCTCGGAACGCAGCATCTTTACCTTAGGCATGAAGTCCCTGATACGAGGATCCGTAAGGGTGGCCTTGTTCTGCCATGCGGGGCCGGGCTCGTAGCCGTAGACTGCCATAGCCAGCGTGTAAGGGCCGGAGAACTGCGCGTCTACCTGGTTGGAAACAGACATCTGATCCGGATGTGCAACAAAGGAAGCGCTGTAGCAGCGGATCTCGCTGATCTCTCCGGGGCCGAAGTTGTACTCGTTCATGAGTTCATAGAAGCAGTCCAGGTTGGTGTGCAGGTACCTGCAGGCCGGATAAGGCTTGAGGCCCATCTTGAGCCACTTCCAGGTCTTTCCGATGTCCTTTGCAACTGCCTCCGGATCCCAGATACCGGGAACTCTGCAGTAGATGGCCGGGAAGCCGAACTCATTGTCCAGGGTGTAGGCGTTAGCTGTATAGCCTAGAGACGCAAGCTGAGCCGCGCATACTGCTGCGTGCGCAAGCCAGGCTGCCGGGAAGTACTTTACCATGCTCTTTGGCATAGTGGTCTCCCAGTCTCTGCATATGGGCAGAGAGCAGATGGACGCAGAGATGCCTATGCACTGGCCTAGCTGTTCGCGGTCAAGGCCCATTATAAGGCCGCAGCCCACTGCCGCTCCTATTATGTGCTCGTTGGAATTTCCGAAAACATCCGGGGTCTTGCCTGTTTCTGCAAGGCTCTTTCTCATAGCGTTCATAAGGACGTCGGATAGCCTTATAGCTACCTCTCCGCCTACAGCAAGAGCGGTTATGAGCTGCTTGCCGGTGGCGCCGTACTGCTCTGCTACTGCCATTACAGCAGGCATCAGGATGGGCGGAATATGCGGCACTGGATCGTAGTCCAGTCCGTTCTGGAGCTCACCGTTGGCAAATGCCGCCGCGGCAGCGCTTACCTTCTGACCTGTGCCAAGGACGGTGGCCTCCTGCGGGCCGCCGTTGATCTTGGCAAACTGGACGCCTATCTTGCCCTTGTCCGAAGCAAGGCCGCCAAGGGTGTTGCTTACTGCGTCAAAGAGCATGGTCTTGGTGATATCTATAACATCCTGGGGAAGGTCCTCGTAGTTGCGGTGGGCCTCAATAAAGTCCAGTAGTATATCTGTAAGCTTCTTTTCAGCCATTTTATCCTCCAATTATTTTACCTGGAGCAGCTCGGTGTACTCGCGCATGTCAGAGAGGGTCTCTATCTTAGAAGCAAGCTCTATGATCTTGTCCTCGTTGGCCTTGGGCAGCTTTCCGAATGCTGCTACCTGAGCGCGGAACTTGCTTTCTATGAACTCCTTTGTGGGGTACTCGTGCATGGAAGCAGAATAGTGGTAGACTGCCTCGAACACGCGTCCGTCCTTCATCTCTACAGTGACCTTCATGAGCGGTGTTCCGTTGGGATCCTCAAAGACATCCATGGTAGACTCTTCTGTGAGCTTGTAGAGGAGCGGATTTGCAAGTATTGCGTCTGTCTGGACGTGATCCACGCCTACGGCGCCGTGGTACAGAGCGCAGCAAGCGCTGAACTGGAAGCTGAACAGCGCGTTCGTGTGGTTTCTGAGCACGAACGGGTTGGAGTAGTAGTTGTAGCGTACTGTGGAGGAGCGTGCAACATGTACCTGCTTTACCTTTTCGGGGTCGAACTTGCCGTCTGCTTCTATGATCTGCCTGCGTATCTCCTTGCCGCAGTTTGCTGCGGAAGTGGTGGGTATGCCGCCCGGGCAGCGCTTGAAGCTTTCCTCGGTGAAGAAGACCTCGCCCAGCTTATCGAAGGCCTGCTCGTAAAGCGCCGGAAGTCCGCCGTCCTTTACCTGCTTGGCAACAAGGCCCCAGTGTCCGAAGAACGGATCCTCGTAGCCTCTCCAGCCGCCCTTTGCGACCTCTGCAGCCATTATACCCATGCGGGCGCTGTCTGCGTTGTGGTACTTGAACTCCTGGCTGTAGTCGTAGTAGGCGTTGCCGGGGTCTGTGGCGTTTGCTGCCGCATAGCTAAGGGCGGTCTTCATGGTGGGACCGTCGAATCCGTAGTACCTGGATGCCAGCGCAGCCGCAGCCGTTGCTACAAGGAGCATGTCGGTCGGCCAGCGCACAGGAAGAGTGTACAGGATCCTGGATGTAAGGTCTTCTGCAGCAATGTTGTTAGCTATAAAATCCTGCCCCTTGGTCCCTGCAGCATCGGCAAGGGTAAGGCCCATGGGGATGAGAGTTTCGCCGCAATGCGAAGCTATTCTGTCCCCATGGACATGGAAGAACATGTTTCCGAAATCGTTAGCTCTTGCGTAGAGGCAGTTGAGCATTACAGCGTGGGGCATGGGAAGGCGGAAATCCTTTGTAAATACTGCGCCTTCGGGCTTGCCGCCCCAGTCTTTGAGCTTTTCGGTGAAGAAGTTGTCTTCTTTAACTATTGCGCCGCCGAACATGCATCCGGTGGTATCAAGAAGCCTGTCCTTAAAGATGCGGACGTTGTCTTCGCTGAGCTTTTCGTAGCTGACGGAAGCCGCATTTTCGCAGAGTGCGTCTATTCCTTTGGGAGGAGCATATTTGTCTGACATTATAGTTCTCCTTAATAACAGCGCCCCAAAACCGCAAGGCTGGGGCGCTTTAGATCAGTAACTTAGAATACGTATCCGAACAGGATGCCGAGCAGCGAGCAGACTACTATGAAGAGCACTGCTGTAACTGCGCCCTTGGACCAGATGAACTTGGTTGTCATTTCTTCGCGGCCGAGCATTATCGGGGCGTAGGCAATGGCACCGTGGGTCATGAATGCGCACTGGGATGCGAGTATGGTTACAGCGCCCAGTACTGTAGCGAAGTTTCCGCCCATAGCGCAAGCCAGAGGAATGGTTATTGCGTTGATGGTGAAGCTTACCGGCATGCCGTTGGTGAAGTTTGTGAATACGCAGGAGATAGCTGCGCAGAAGAATACCATGATAGGCCAGCTAGCCTGTCCGAGTATCGGGGAGAGGAACTGGGAAATGGTGTACTTGATTCCGTAAGCATCGGATGCGATAGCGCTGCCGCAGATGGTGAATACGCCTGCTACAGCAAGTATGCCCCACATGGTCTTGGTCTGCAGGAGCTTAACGCCGTCTATGAACGGCTTGCCGTCCTTGCTGCGGACCATGCACAGAATAGCGAATATAGCTATCCATACCCAGGTGGATCCGATCTTGGTGTTGATGATGTAGTAAAGTGTGGAGGTCTTGGGAAGAACAAGGCTGATTATCAGGAAGAGAACTCCGAAGACAAGGCAGCCGAAGAGTATCTTCTGTCTGGTGTTCATCTTAAGATCGGACTCTTTGACTCCCATCTTTTCGAAGGAGTAATCAGCCAGAGGCGTAAAGTCTGTCTTCCAGACGAACTTCATTACCATAGTATAAGCAACGAGGAAGAGCGCTACGATGAGTGTTGCGCTGACGAGGTATACCAGGTTGTTGAATTCGAGGCCGCTGGCCTTCATGATGCCGCTGATAACAGCGATGGAGGAAAGGTGGATGCCCTTGAACGGGAGAGCGTAAGCGCCTTCGCAGGCAAGGAATACACCAAGCATAAGTTCGCGCTTAAGATCGCTGTCCTTTTCTACCCTGCAGACATCGCAGATACCGTCGAGTATGGGGTACCAGAGGAGTATCATTGCGGTGGGGCTGTTAACGAATTCTGCTGTGATCATTACAGCAAAGAACAGCATGAGTGTGAGTCTGATCGGGTGGCCCTTGAGTCCTTTTATCTTGAGGAACTTTAAGGCCAAGACATTTACCGCGCCTGATTCAGTTACGGCTCCGGTAAAGGCCATTACCCAGATGATCTGCTGAATGGTTGCGTTGCCGAACCATGTGGAGAGCAGAGCGGAAGCGGAGGTGAAGTTGCCGATGATGAGGGCAAACAGACCGAGAACTGCCGGCCAGAAGGTCTCGCCGGTAAACATTGTAGCGATGAGCACTCCGAAGAAGACGCCCAGGATTGTTACACCGTGCTGCGTGATAGCAGTGGGTGCGGTTACATCTGCCGAATCGACCAGAGCCCCGGCTTTAAAGATGACGGGGAAGATGTACATGAAAAACAGTGAAATTGCTGCAATGATGTAGAATTTCACGTTTTTCGATCTGTTGTTTTCAAGTGTGTTAGGCATGTGCTTTCCTTTCTTTATAACAACAAGGGATAATTACACATGCATAATAGCACGCGCTTCGTAATAATGCAAGCGCTTTAACTATTTAACACACTTTATTTTTATTGCGGTTGTATTTCTTTGAGGGCTTCTTCGAGCGCTACTTCTCTGATATCGCAGAACTTTTTCCTGAGGCGCACGTAAGCTTCCAGGTCCTCTCTGGAGGCCTGCTCTATGATCTTCCTGTGGTAGCAGTCGATGACTGCGTTTATCTTTTTGGCAAGATCCTTGCCCTCGT
>CADALS010000041.1 GCA_902788795.1 uncultured Eubacteriales bacterium
TCTTAAGACCCATCTTGTGGATCTCTTCCATTACCATGCAGACGATAAGATCGCCTTCGCGGAAATGGTGGTGGAAGCTGACGGTCATACCGTTGTGGGCCTTGCACTTAACAAGAGCCTCGTGGATGTCTTTTACCAGCTTGGAGTGCTCGTTATCCATTACAGGTCTTACTATAGGGCCTGTGCGGCGGAACGGCACGCCGTTTTTATAGTTGTTTCCCTGGAAAGGCTCCTTGCCGGTAGCCTTGAGTATTTCGTCGGGTATTTCTCTTCCTACTGCATTGATCATTTTACAGATCCCCCTTATACACACCGGCAGCCTTTGCAAGCGCAAGGGTGCGCTTTGCGCCGTCGTAGAATGCTATGTCTATCATCTTGCCGTCCACTGTAAAGACACCTATGCCCTGGGCACTCTTTTCGTCTATCTCGCGAACAACTTTCTCAGCGAATATGATCTCTTTTTCCTTCGGTGTAAAGATCTCGTGGACTATTGGGATCTGCCTGGGGTTGATTATGCTCTTGCCGTCGAATCCCATGGTGTGTATGGTCTCTACGTCCCTGCGGAAGCCTTCCATATCGTTGAGGTTTGTGTATACGGTATCGAAGCACTGAACTCCGCTGGCGCGCGCAGCCATGACCATGAACTGCCTTGCACCCATGAACTCCACGCCTGTGCCGGAAATGGTGGTCTGAAGGTCCTTGGTGTAATCTCCGCCGGAGAGCGCTATGCCGAACATCCTTTCGCTTGCCTGGCAGATCTCAAGGGAGTTGAGCACGCCTTTGGCGGATTCCAGGGCGGCCATTATAAGGGTGCTGCCTTCCGGGCGGCCGAATTCCTTTTCGGCAGCTATGATGGCAGCTTCCACCTTCTTTACGTCTGCGGCGGTCTCGGTCTTGGATATCCTTATGGAATCGCAGCCGCCTGCTACTGCGCAGCGTATGTCTTCTTCCCAGAGGTCTGTGTCCAGACCGTTGATGCGGACGACTCTTTCCACGCCGCGGTAGTCTATCTCGCGGAGAGCGTGGTAGAGGGAGAATCTTGCGGCGTCTTTTTCGCTGTGGGCTACTGCGTCCTCAAGGTCTAAGATTATGCAGTCCGGCTTGTAGATGTATGGATCTTTTATGAGGCTGGGTTTCTGGCAGTTGAGGAACATCATGCTCCTGCGGAGCCTCTTGAGATTGGGGTTTTTCATCTGATGCTACCTCCCCAGGGAATGTCCTTTTTTGTGTCGTTGCTTCTGTAGACAGCGGCTTCTATCCTTGCTTTGATGGTGCAGTCCAGGGCGCCTTTGTCTACGACTTTGATGTTTACATCGTTTACTTCCAGGCGGTTCAGGGTCTCGTATATGACCTTCCTGATCTGCGGTCCGAACTGGCGGATAACGGCGCTGCTAAGATCCAGCTCTATGCTGCCGTTTCCGGGCTCGACTGTTACCATGCAGTCGCTGGACTCCACTGTGCCTGCAACTGCAGCTTTTTTGATCTCCATTTTGCTACCTCTTGATCTTGTTGTTTGTGGTAAGAGCCACACTGATGTGGCTTTTTCAGCTATGATAATTATATTGAATAAACAGTAATAAGTAAAATTGTATATTGTTATTCTTATACATTCCTGCATGGAATGTAATTGCCAAGTTCGGGGTTTGTTGTGGCGCAGGGCGCTCTGTAATGGTATAATCAGACGATAAAACAAGAAGGACTGAACATGGAAGAAAGAATAGATGAGATAGTTGGCGCGGAGGTGCAGCCGGCTGAGGCGCCGGTAATAGATGAGCAGGCAAGGGCCGCCGCAATAGTAAAGAGCGCGCGGAAGATATTTTCCCGTATAGGCTTTTCCAGCATTGCGGTGCTTGGCATATCCGTTGGCGCTGCTGCGCTGCTGGCAATGATAATCGCTGTGGCGGCGCCGGAGTTTACAAGCAGCGGTGCGGGCCTTCTGGTAATCTCTGTGGTGTCCACCCACCTTATAGCAATACCGCTGGGCTGCCTTATAATGCGTAGAATACCTAAAGTGTTCCCTCAGCCGGAGCCGTTTGGCATAGGCAAGCTGCTTTTGTGCGTGCCTGTCTGCGTATTCTTTGCCTACGTGGGCCAGCTGATAGGTGTGCTGGTAAGCGAATTCCTGTCCGCCGCTGCAGGCGTGCCCTACGAGGACCCCACGGCAGGGCTGGCAGCCCCGGACATACCCTTCCCGGTAATGCTGCTGTGCCTTGTTAT
The DNA here is from genome assembly GCA_902788795.1 of uncultured Eubacteriales bacterium. Lineage (GTDB taxonomy): Bacteria > Bacillota > Clostridia > Peptostreptococcales > Anaerovoracaceae > RUG13409. Next base: position 2,218 of record CADALS010000041.1, read on the forward strand.
AGTCGGGCCCTTTATGGAGGAACTTATATTCCGCCGCATTCTGATAGACCGCATGTGCAACTACGGAGAAAAGCTCGCCATAGTAACTTCTGCGGTGATGTTCGGCATATTCCACGGCAACATAGAGCAGGCCACTTACGCAACCCTGCTGGGGCTCATATTCGGCTACGTTTACTTAAGGACCCATAATATCTGGTACACTTTTGCGCTGCATGCCTTCGTAAACTTTTACAGCGGGGCGCTTATCGCTAAGGTCACGTCGGCAGGGGGCGTGCCGGAACTTCTGGAGGACCTGGCCGCAGGTGCTTCGGCAGGGGAGATAATAGAGCAGTACGCCTCTGATCCGTCCGTGCTGATCTTTGCAGCCTACGTGCTGTTTACGGCGCTGCTGTTTGTGGCCGGTCTGGTGATCTTCATAGTAAAGATCAGGAAGCTGCACTTTTACCAGGCACCGCTGCAGCTGCCAAAGGGCAGGGGCTTTGCTGCAGCCTGGCTGAACCCGGGCATGATATGCTTTGTTATCACCTGCATCGCATATATGTGCCTGTCCTTAGCCGTACTTTGAGCAGAAACCGCTCCTCAGAGCAGTTTTGGCAAATAAATAACACAACAAAGGTAATTTTTTTCTTGCGAATGGGACGTCAGTAGTATATACTGAATCTTGCAAGATATTAGATTCGATTTGCAATTTGAAATTACATAGTATCAGCAGTTCAGAGGAAAGGAAATCACCATGGTTTACAAGAATTTTCAGGAGATCGTAGACGCAGCAAAGAGCCTCACCGAAACTCCGCGCATTGCAGTTGCAGCAGCTAACGACGACCACACCCTCGGCGCCATCAAGGAAGCCACACTTCAGGGTCTGGTAAAGCCGGTCCTCGTAGGCGACAAGGAACTCATCAAGAAGATCCTCAAGGAGATCGACTTCGAAGTTCCCGATGAAGACATCTACAACGCAGTAGAGCTCTCCGATGCAGCATTCAAGACTGTAGAGCTGGTCCGCACCGGCAAGGCAGATTGCATACTCAAGGGCAAGCTGGACACCGGCATCATCCTCAAGGCTGTTGTTAACAAGGAAACAGGCATTGGCCTTGGCGGCGTTATGTCCCACTTCACTCTCTTCGAGATTCCCGGATTCGACAGGCTCATCGCAGCAGTAGACGGCGGAATGGTAACCTATCCGACACTCGAGCAGAAGAAGGCCATCATAGAGAACACCGTTCTCGGTATGAGAGCTCTCGGCTACGAAGAGCCGAAGGTCGGCGTTCTTGCCTGCATAGAGAAGATCAACCCCAAGATGCCCGAAACTCTGGACGGCGATGCTCTTAAGCAGATGAACCTCCGCGGCGAGATCAAGCACTGCATCGTAGAAGGACCTATCTCCTACGACTGCGCTCTGGTTCCCGAGATCGCAGAGTTCAAGGGATTCAAGAGCCCCTGCGCAGGATGCTGCGATATACTCATCGCTCCGAACATCCAGGCAGGAAACATCCTCGGCAAGGCTCTTACCATTACTGCTCACGCTAAGATGGCAGGCGTTATCGTTGGCGCAAAGTGCCCGATCGCAATGGTAAGCAGAGGCTCCTCCGCAGAAGAGAAGTTCATCTCCATAGTTATGGCTGCTCTTGTTGCTAAGGGAATGCAGAAGCTCGCAGACTAAGCTGATAAGTGCATATAAATACATCCTTTTCAAAAAGGCCCGCTGCAATGCGGGTCTTTTGCTGTATAATAAATGCTATGAAGACTAAAGCTGAGATAATAAAAAGCAATTTTTTTACGTATTTCAACCTGATATTTGCAGTGCTGGCGGTGCTGCTGATACTGGCGGGCTCCTACAAGAGCCTTACCTTCCTGCCGGTGGTGCTTGCGAATATAGTTATAGGCATAGTGCAGGAGCTGCGCGCCAAGAAGATACTGGACGAGCTTACCATGCTGAACGCCCCCACTGCAAGGCGCGAGCGCGGAGGGCAGATAGAGACTGTGCCTGTGGAGCAGCTTGCGGCCGGGGACACGGTGCTGTTCTCCTCCGGAGACCAGATCTGCGCGGACGCGGAGGTGGTGAGCGGGGAGCTTTACGTTAACGAGTCCCTCCTGACCGGTGAATCCGTGGAGATAAAAAAGACGTCCGGGGAGAGCCTTCTTTCCGGCAGCTTTGCTGTGTCCGGCGAGTGCCGCGCAAGGCTGGAGAAGGTAGGGGAGGATTCGTACATCTCCAAGCTTACACAGAAAGCCAAGGAGATGAAGGGCGGCGAGCAGTCCGAGATGATAAGGGCGCTGGACCGCCTGGTAAAGATCGCTGGCATCATTATAATCCCGGTGGGGCTGGCGCTGTTTGCGCAGCAGCATTTCCTTGCTGGGCGGACCATATCCGAAAGCATAGTTTCCATGGCGGCGGCGCTTATAGGCATGATCCCGGAAGGGCTGTACCTGCTGGCGAGCGTGGCCCTGGTGGTGAGCATGATAAGGCTGGCCAAGAACGGAATAATGCTGCACGACATGAAGTGCATAGAGACCCTGGCGCGCGTGGACGTGCTCTGCGTGGACAAGACCGGGACCATAACGGACGAGGCCATGAGGGTGGCAGGAGTTGTGGAGCTTGGTGCTGGCGGAGCGGCCGGATCAGAGAACGCGGCTACTGCGGAGGACGTTCTGCACAGCAGCGCGGAGGAGATAGACGCACGACTTGCGGGAAAGATACGCGCCTTTATTGCGGCGATGCCCGGCGGAAACATTACGCAGGACGCGCTGAACACGTACTTTAAGGGCGGCGCAGCAGAGTGCAGCGCAGAGGGCGGAACAACGGCGGACAGTGCGGCGGAGGCTGGCCCTGCAGCCCCGGACGAAGTGCTCCCGTTCTCTTCCGCAAACAAGTATTCCGCGGTGCGTTTCGGGACCGATGCCTACTATCTTGGCGCCCCCGAATTCATAATGAAGGACGACTACGAGCCCCTCAGAGCGCATACGGAGCCCTGGAGCGCAAAAGGCTTAAGAGTGCTGCTGTTTGCGTGTCAGACAGGCTGTGAGAGCCTTACCGAGGCATCTGCAGTACAGCCGCTGGCCCTCATACTGCTGGAAAACCACATCAGAGACAACGCCCCGGAGGTCTTCGGGTACTTCAAGGACCAGGGTGTTCAGATAAAAGTCATTTCCGGAGATAACCCGCTTACCGTGTCCCGCGTGGCCATGCAGGCCGGCATAGAAGGCGCGGAAAACTGCGTGGATGCCCAGACCCTCAAGACAGAGGAGGATGTGCGTGCAGCTGCGGAAAAATACACGGTCTTCGGGCGCGTGGTGCCGGATCAGAAAAAGATACTGGTGGAGGCTCTGCAGGCAGCAGGCCACACTGTAGGAATGACCGGGGACGGCGTAAACGACGTTCTGGCGCTCAAGGCGGCGGACTGCTCAGTTGCAATGGCTTCCGGCGCAGGGGCAGCGGTGCACGTTTCCAAGATGGTGCTCCTGGATTCGGACTTTGCGGCAATGCCTCACGCCGTGCTGGAAGGGCGCCGCGTGGTAAACAACATACAGCGCTCCGCAAGCCTCTTCCTTGTAAAGAACATTTTCTCCCTTATTGCGGCGCTGTTTGCCCTGGTGTTTGCGATGCGCTACCCGCTGGTGCCCACGCAGGTGACCCTGGTTGCCGCCTTCACCATAGGCATTCCGGGCTTCTTCCTGGCTCTGGCGCCGAGCAAGGAGCGCATCAAGGGCGACTTCATGAAAAACGTGCTGGCAAAGGCCCTGCCGGCTGGTATAACAGATGCGCTGGCTATCATTGCAGTATCCCTGATCGGGCGGGGCATGGGCCTGGATCCCAGGGAAATATCAACGGTCTGCGCCGTTCTGATGGCTGTTATAGGCACCATGATACTGGTAAAGATATGCCTGCCGATGAATGCCATGCGCATAGGGCTGGTGGCAGCCTGCGCAGCTGGTATAGTGCTGGCCTGCCTCATCCTTGGCCCGCTGTTTGAAATGCACCCGATCCACGGAGGCTCAGTGTGGCTTCTGCTTGGGGCCGCAGCTGCAAGCCTTCCGGTGCTGACCCTTCTGGTGAAGATCTTCGAAAGAAAATAGCATCAGGGGGACGGTTCTTTCGATGCATGCATCAGGGGGACGGTTCTTTCGATGCATAAAAAAGACCCGCTGTTACTGCGGGTCTTTTGCTGCCGTTTTTTAGGGACCAATTCCAAAGTTACTTTGTTATAGCCTTTTTTATTGCCTGGAAGGTCTCATCGCTGATGTAGTGCTCCACGCGGCAGGCGTCTTCCCTGGCCGTTTCAGGAGAAACTCCTATCATTGTAAGCACTCTGGTAAGCACATTGTGCCTTTCGTATATCTTTTCGGCAAGCTCCTTGCCCAGCTGGGTAAGGGTTATGTAGCCGTTCCTGTCCACTTCTATGTAGCCGCCGCTTCTGAGTATGCCCATGGCCCTGCTGACAGAGGGCTTGGAGTAGTTCATCTCGTCCGCAATGTCTATGGATCTGACCTGCGGAAGCTTCTTTGAAAGTACAAGTATAGTTTCGAGATACATCTCGCCTGATTCCATGAGTGCCATAGTACGACTCCTTTCTGTGCTATAGAATATTATATCATTATTACAAATTGAAGGTCAAGATGCATCAAATCGCAAAAAGTGCTTGCAAAGTTAGCGAAAACTAACTATAATACATTGTCGGGTTAGCAATTCCTAACCCATTTCTAAAAACAAAAGGTTAGCGCAGACTAACCTTTTAAACAGCCATATGGTTAGCCAAAGCTAATCTCGGCCGCAAATGCATTTAGTTCTGAAGAGTAAAGGAGAAGCTTATGATGCCATTGGCATTGGCAGACAAGGGACAGGAAAACATCATCCGCAAAGTCGGCGGAAGTCCCGCGGTGCGCCAGCACCTGGAAGAGCTCGGCTTCGTGGCAGGAGGCGCTGTCACAGTCATCTCCACCATGGGTGGAAACGTAATAGTTAAGGTCAAAGAATCGCGCGTGGCCATCAGCGAAGAAATGGCGCGCAAGATAATGATATAGGAGGAGCAAGCATGAAAACACTCAGAGACGCCAAGATCGGTGAGACCGTAAAAGTCGTCAAGCTCCATGGAGAGGGTGCCGTAAAGCGCCGCATCATGGACATGGGCATCACCAAGGGCATAGAGGTCTACGTCAGAAAAGTAGCACCCCTGGGAGACCCTGTAGAAGTAAACGTCCGCGGCTACGAACTTTCCCTGCGCAAGGAAGATGCCGCAATGATCGAAGTAGAATAGCACAGAAAGGAGCAATTATATGGATCTGCGCATTGCCCTGGCGGGCAACCCGAACAGCGGAAAAACGACCCTGTTCAACGCACTCACCGGCTCCAACCAGTTCGTAGGAAACTGGCCGGGAGTTACGGTAGAAAAGAAGGAAGGTAAGCTCAAAAAGCACGATAATGTTACTATTACAGACCTTCCCGGTATTTATTCTCTCTCACCTTATACACTCGAAGAAGTAGTAGCAAGAAATTATCTTATCAACGAGAGACCGGATGCTATCCTCAACATCGTGGATGGCACCAACCTTGAAAGAAACCTCTACCTCACCACCCAGCTCACAGAGCTTGGAATTCCTGTGGTCATGGCCATCAACATGATGGACCTTGTCAAGAAGAACAACGACAAGATCGATCTGGAAGAGCTCGGAAGGCAGATGGGCTGCACTGTAGTTCCTATCTCCGCTCTTAAGGGCACCGGAGTCTTGGACGCTGCCGAGGCCGCCATCAAGGCTGCCACCGAGACCAAGACCGTGCCTATGCACAAGTTCTCCGGCCCCGTTGAGCACGCTATAGCTCACATCGAAGAGGCTGTTGTCCACAACATGCCCGAAGAACAGCAGCGCTGGTACGCTGTAAAGGTCTTCGAAAGGGACGATAAGGTCCTGGCTCAGCTGAAGCTGGATGATACCACCAAGGCTCACGTAGAGGCAGACATTGCCGCTGCAGAAAAAGAGCTGGACGACGACGCAGAAAGCATCATCACCAACGAGCGCTACGTCTACATTGCAGACGTTATCAAGGCTTGCTACAAGAAGAAGGCAGTAGGCGCGCTCTCCGTTTCCGACAAGATAGACCAGATAGTTACCAACCGCTGGCTGGGTCTTCCTATCTTTGCGGTAGTAATGTTCCTGGTATACTTCATAGCAATGGCTCCGGACGCTCCGGGAACCAAGCTCACAGACTGGGCTAACGACGGCCTGTTCGGCGATGGCTGGCACCTGTTTGGCATAGGCTCCAAGGCCGCCGAAGAAGCAGAAGAGAACTACGGAGACACAGACCTTATTATCGAGGCCTTCAACTCCGAGTTCGGAAACGACGACATAGCAGCAGCTATAGATCTTGAGAGCGAAGACTTTGACGAAGCAAAGGCCAAGGCTGCTCTGGAAGCCCTTGTTGCCGCAACTCCGGCAAACGCCAAGCTCGAATACACCATAGTAGACGAAGAAACTCTGGACGAATCCGTGGAGGAGGCAGACAAGGCGGCTCTTGAAGAAGCAGTTGCAAACTTCCTCAACACCGAATACAAGGGCGCATACGGCGCTCCGGACCCGGCTGAGTACGGCACCTGGGTGCCCGGCATCCCTGTGCTTATCGAAGGCCTTCTGGACAATATCGGCTGCGCTGACTGGCTCAAGAGTCTCATTCTGGACGGCGTAGTAGGCGGCGTAGGCGCGGTTCTGGGCTTTGTTCCCCAGATGCTGGTGCTCTTCCTGCTCCTGGCCTTCCTTGAGGCCTGCGGCTACATGGCACGTATAGCATTCGTTCTGGACCGTATATTCAGAAGATTCGGACTCTCCGGAAAGTCCTTCATACCAATGCTTATCGGTACAGGCTGCGGTATCCCGGGCGTCATGGCATCGCGAACCATTGAGAACGAGCGCGATCGCCGCATGACTATCATGACCACCACCTTCATCCCCTGCGGCGCTAAGATCCCGTTCATCGGCCTTGTTGCAGGTGCTCTGTTCGGCGGTTCCGCATGGGTATCCGTATCCGCTTACTTCATAGGAATGGCTGCGATCATCATCTCCGGTATCATACTCAAGAAGACCAAGATGTTCGCAGGCGATCCTGCTCCGTTCGTAATGGAGCTCCCGGCTTACCACTGGCCTACCCTCGGCAATGTCCTGAGGTCCATGTGGGAGCGCGGCTGGTCCTTCATAAAGAAGGCCGGTACCATAATCCTCCTCTCCACTATAGTCATCTGGTTCCTCTCCAGGTTCGGCTGGGTGGACGGCGTCTTCGGCATGATAGACGAAGACATGATCGATGCTTCCATCCTTGCAAAGATAGGCAGCGCGCTGGCATGGATATTCACACCGCTCGGCTGGGGCAACTGGCAGGCAGCTGTTGCTTCCATCACCGGCCTTGTAGCTAAGGAAAACATCGTAGCTACCATGCAGGTGCTCTACGGCAGCCAGGCTGGTTTCGCAGCAGCATTCACAAAGCTTTCAGGATTCTCCTTCCTGCTGTTCAACCTGCTGTGCGCACCGTGCTTCGCCGCTATAGGCGCTATCAGAAGAGAGATGAACAACGCAAAGTGGACCTGGTTCGCTATCGGCTACGAGTGCTGCTTTGCTTACGTTATCGCTCTGATGGTATACCAGTTCGGCGGACTGTTCACCGGAAACATAAACATTATAGGTCTTATAGCTGCAGTAGCTTGCCTTGCATTCATTATCTACATGCTCTTCTTAAAGAAGTACAGCGAGGCAAAGACCCTCAATCTCCGCGCCGTCAGGTAATGTGAATTGGGGACGGTCCCAAATTCACATTCTGGAAAACTTTGGCAAAATGACAATTTGGGACCGTCCCCAATTGTCAAAGGAGGTGGCGACTTGTTCGAATGGTTAGTAAATAATATCGGGACGATAGTTGTCGCCCTGGTCCTTGCTCTGATAGTAGCGCTGGTAGTCAGATATGTCATAAAGGAAAAGCGGGCCGGGCACTCGTTCTGCGCAGGCACGTCCTGCGGAGGCGGGGGCTGCTCCGGAAAATGCGAGCTCTGCCACGGCTGCGAATTCCCTAAAGACATCAAAATAAGGAAGTCTCCTAATACGTAGACTAAATGCATAAAGCATTGGGCCCGGTCTGAGCAGCCGGGCTCTTTGCTTTATAGTGTTATTTTCTTGACTATCCATCTGAATAGATATACAATAATATTTGCGGGTACAACAAAGGCAAAACGCCCGACCCGCACACTGTAAAATATTTTAGGAGGATATTTTATGAAAAAAGTATTAGCAATCCTGCTCGCACTGTCAATGGTCCTCGGACTTGCAGCATGCGGCGGAAAGTCTAACAACAACAGCAGCAACAGCAACACTGCTCCCAAGGAAGACTACACGATCAGGATCTATTCCAATTCCAACTCTACAGAGCGTGTAAAGTGGCTCCAGCAGGCAGCTAAGGAAGCTGGCTTCACCATTTCTATCGACGATGCAGCCATCCAGGCAGCCAACGAAAAGAAGGACGCAGACATCATCTTCGGTCTTAACGAGACCCGCTGGTCCCAGCTCATCGGCGGAACCTACGAGAACCTGAAGATCGCAGACTGGACCCCGTCCTGGGCTTCCAAGGTAGGCGGCTACAAGTACGACGGCAAAGCTTACGGCCTTGTAGTACAGAACGTTCTGATGATCTACAGAACAGACGAGTACGGCACCAACGGCAAGGAGCCCCACTTCGATCACTGGGCAGACCTTGTTGATTCCGGCTACAAGTGGTATCGCCAGAACAAGGTTGGCGGAACCACCAACGCTAACATCAACAGTGCTATCCTGTATCCGTACACCGATCCTAACTCCCCGGCAGGCGGAATCTCCATCGACGGTTGGAAGACCCTCTGGAAGTACTGCGCTAACGGTGTGTTCAGCTCCGACGACAGCTACAAGTACGGCTTCGATCCTCTCAACAAGGGCGACGTTCAGATCTCTACCTTCTACTCCAGCTCCCTCTACGGAAAACTGGATGCAGCTAAGGACGGATCCGAGCATCCTCTCACCAACGAGAACTTCAAGGTCATGGACATCAAGGACGGTACCTTCTACATTGCTGAGTACATCGGCGTAGTAGACAAGGCTGGCCGCAGCGAGGCTCAGACAAAGATCGTTAAGGACTTCGCAGAATGGTTCGGCAGCGGAGAAGTTCAGACTGCATGGGCTAAGGAATTCGACTCCTTCCCCTGCCACGAAGACGCTGTAAAGGGCGCTTACGGAGACAACATCCCCGACATCTACAAGCTTGCTCCGTTCTCCACCAATATGGTTAAGGGAACAGACATGAACTATGCTAACTACGTTATCAAGCACTCTGCAGAGTGGACCAACATCCTCACCAACCTCGGATTCTTCTGGGCAGATCCCAATGCTGCACCCAAGGAGCCGGATTGGAACAACCTCGACTGGGCAACTCTGACTCAGGCAAAGAAGTAATTTAAGCTGCTTAAATGGCGGGCCGGTATTTTTCGGCTCGCCATTTTTTTTGAAAGGCAAGGCCATGATCAAGCTCAACGATATAGTCGTAAAATTCGGCGACTTCACAGCGCTCCACGACATAAACGTCAATGTCAAAGAGGGCGAATTCTTTACCTTTCTGGGGCCTTCCGGCTGCGGAAAGACAACAACGCTGCGCACCATAACAGGCTTCATACAGCCCGCGTCCGGCACAGTGTTCATGAACGGCAAGGATATAACCCGCGTGCCTATCGAAAAGCGCGATATCGGTGTAGTTTTCCAGAGCTACGCGCTTTTCCCGACCATGACGGTCTATGATAATATAGCGTTCGGACTCAAGATCAAAAAGCTGAACAAGCAGGAGATAGATCAAAAGGTCCGCGATATCGCAAGAAAGGTGGATCTTTCGGACGAACAGCTGGCTAAGGCTGTTTCCCAGCTCTCCGGCGGACAGCAGCAGCGTGTTGCTATAGCAAGAGCTCTTGTAACAAGCCCCAAGATCATCTGCCTGGACGAGCCTCTTTCCAACCTGGACGCCAAGCTGAGGGTCCAACTGAGAAACGAGCTCAAGAAGATGCAGAAAGACTTCGGCATTACATCCATCTACGTAACCCACGATCAGGAAGAAGCTCTGACGCTTTCCGACAGGATAGCGGTCTTCAACAAGGGCTACATTGAGCAGATCGGAACTCCTAACGAGATCTACAACCACTCCGCCACCGAATTCGTCTGCAACTTCATAGGCGATATCAACAGGCTGGAGGACAACATAGTAGCAGCCATGAACGAGAAGGGCGCAGGCCTGGATCCCGCATGGCACCACTACATACGTCTGGAAAGGCTGCACGTGAACAAGAAGGACGATGCGGACCACTTCAGCTTCGACGCTCAGGTGGTTGCCTCCGAATACTACGGCCTGTACATCAAGTACACCATCGCGGCTTTCGGCCAGACGCTGCGCGTAATAGAAAAGAACGACGGCAGCACTCCGTTCACCCAGGGCGATACCGTAAAGGTAAGCTTCAGCACAAGCAATATCATGAGCTACGCGCCCAAGGAGGCTTAAGATGCTTAACGAAAAACGCTTTGACGCGACCTTTATCTTCAGGGTCATAGGCATAGTGTTCTTCGCCTACCTGTTCTTCGGCTTCATGCTCGTGCCGTGCTGGAACACCCTCACGAGCATATTCAAGGAGAAGACTGCAAGCGGAGACCCGGACCCATTCGCGGTCATAAGGTTCTTCCTTGCGGGCAACATGAAGAACTACGTCTGGAACTCCCTGAAGCTGGCAATCATACTTGTTATAACGGTAAATGTAGTCGGTATATCTCTGGTGCTCCTTACCGAGTATTTCGATATCAAGGGCGCCAAGATACTGCGTCTTGGCTACATGACCACCATGATCTACTCCGGCGTTGCTCTGGTAACAGGCTACATGTTCCTGTACGCTAACGACGGAATACTTACGCCGCTGCTGACCAATGCCTTCCCGGGGCTGGACAAGACCTGGTTCTCGGGCTTTGGCGCAGTAGTGTTCACCATGACCTTTGCCTGCACCAGCAACCACATGCTTTTCCTGCGCAACGCGATAAGAAGCATAGACTACAATACTGTAGAGGCTGCGCGCAACATGGGCGCAAACCCGTTCAAGGTCCTGTGGAAGGTAGTGCTTCCGACACTTATCCCGACGCTGTTCTCCCTGACGGTCATGACCTTCATTACCGGTCTTTGCGCTATGTCCTCCCCGACACTGCTGGGCTACGACGCAATCAACCCGGAGATCGTAAGGCTGGCAGGAAGCTCCGCAGCGGACGAATCCTTCCCGCAGGCAAGGGCGGCGCTGCTGTCCATAATCCTGGCGATATTCACCATAATCCTTCTTACGGTGCTCACCGCCTACGAAAGGAAAGGACACTACCTGTCCGTTTCCAAGACCAAGGCCAAGCTGCAGAAGCAGAAGATAGACAACCCCGTGGCCAATGTGATAGCTCACATCTACGCCTACGTGCTGTTCCTTATCTACATGACCCCGGTCGTGATGATAATAATCTTCAGCTTCCAGTCCTATTCGGCCATCAGGATGAGAAAGCTGGATATTTCCAACTGGACCCTGCTCAACTACTTCGGCCAGGCTGATTACGAGTACATGACCGCAAGAGGCGAGTACAAGACCAGAGTGGGCTCCATCTCCGGCGTGTTCTCAAACGAGGACACCCTGGGCGGTATAAAGACGAGCTTCCTGCTTTCTGCTGTAGCCGCGGCGCTGGCCTGCGTAATAGTGGTCGTGGCCTGCAACTACATCTCCAAGCACAAGAAGACCGGTACAATACTTGAGTATTCGCTGCTCTTCCCGTGGCTGCTGCCGACCATACTGATCTGCTACTCCTTCAGGATATACTTCAACAGCGAATCCGTTTGGTACGTAGGCAACCAGAACCTGTACTACGCAGACAATGTGCGGCTTTTGATAATCATGGCTTATGTGGTCACCAAGCTGCCATTCAGTCTGAGGATGATAAAGGCATCGTTCTACTCGATAGATTCGGAGCTGGAGGACGCGGCCAAGAATCTGGGTTCCAGCTCGCTGCGCACCTTCCTTAAGGTAAAGCTGCCCATCATCCTTCCCAGCGTGCTTGCGGTATTCGCTCTCAACTTCAACGCTCTGTTCACGGAGTACGATATGTCCGCAACATTTGCCAGCAAGTACGGAACGACTTACGCAATGGTCATCCAGGCCATGACAAGAGAAGAGGGCCTGTACGGCTACAACATCAACGCTTCCGGCAGACGCTGCGCTTCCACCGTGTTCATAATGATAGTCTCAGGCGTTATCCTGTGGCTGGTATACGGCGTTGGCGCCAGGGATCTTTCGGAAAGGCTCGAGGCAAGGAAAAAGCGTAAGGCCTTCTTTGCTAAGCTGTTTGGCAAAAAGCAGCTGAAGAGCGAGCCCTAGGAGGTAAACTTGATAAAAAATATAGTGTTCGACATGGGCGATGTCCTGATGCATTTCAGAACGCAGGACTTCGTCAACAGATATGATCTTACGGACGATGAAAAGGCTCTGCTGACAGACGTAGTCTTCGGCGGAGCCGACTGGGCCCTCTGCGACTGGGGCTATCTTACAGAAGAGCAGGTTGCGGAGCGCGCCTGCAAAAAGCTTCCGGAAAAGCTCCACGAGGCAGCCTGGGGCTGTGCGGCTCACTGGTTCGAGCCTGTCATCCCGGTGGAGGGCATGGCGGATCTGGTGCGCAGGATAAAGGAGGCGGGCTACGGCCTCTACCTTCTGTCCAACGCGGGGCATCACCACAAGGATTACTGGCCCCACGTTCCCGGCAGCGAGTATTTCGACGGCGTGCTGGCATCTGCCTACATTAAGGTGGTAAAGCCTCAGCCGGAGATATATCACATGCTGTTTGAGAAGTTCTCGCTGGACCCCAAAGAGTGCGTTTTTATAGACAACAGCAACATCAATCTGGCCGGCGCGGCTCTCTGCGGAATGGAGACCCTGCACTTTACCAGCGCAAAAAAGCTTCTTGCTGACCTTCAAGCGCTCGGGATAAAATTATAAGGAGGGCAACATGGACTTTACTGATATCAAGAAGACTTTGGAAAAGAACGGTTTTAAGGTGAGCTGTTTTGAGACCGGCGCTGCGGCTGCGGAGTACCTGGACAGCCAGATAGACGGCAAGAGCGTAGCGTTTGGCGGCAGCGTCACCGTCACCCAGCTTGGGCTCATGGAAAAGCTCGGAGCTCACAACACCATAGTGTCCCACTGGAAGGTGCCGGAAGGCAAGACCCAGAAGGAAGTGCTCGTGGAGGCCATGACCACCGATGTCTACATTGCTTCCGCTAACGCGCTTGCAGCAACTGGCGAGATCATAAACATAGACGGGCGCGGCAACCGCATAACATCCCTGGTATACGGACACGACAAGGTCTACTACGTTATAGGCCGCAACAAGATAGCGCCCACCTACGACGAGGCAGTCTTCCGCGCCAGGAACATTGCCGGACCGCTCAACGCCAAGCGCCTCGGCCGCAAGACTCCCTGCGCCATAGAGGGCAAAAAGTGCTTCAACTGCAACAGCCCGGAGCGCATCTGCCGCACCATGACAGTAACCTGGAAGGCAAGCATGGGCCTGGATGTGGAGATAGTGCTCATAGACGAGGATCTGGGCTACTGATGATCCCGGAGGTCCGCCTATCCGTGCCATTTTGAGGACACTGCATATTATTGACCGTAGTTCAAAATAGTGATAAAATCTACTATGTTCATAAAATTGCCAAGTGCCCTTAGGGGAGAATAGGGAACCGCGTGGAATTCGCGGACGGGACCGCCGCTGTAAGCGCCGATGGATGCACCTGATATGTCACTGGGCCAAAGTGCCTAGGAAGGCCGGTGCCATCTGAAAGCCAGCACCGATACGGATCATGGCTGAAAGGCGCAAGTCAGAAGACCTGCTTGGAGGAAAACGATCGAGTCATTGTAAAACAGAGGAAAACGGCCGCTGTATTATGCAGTGGCCGGTTTATTTTAGGAGGAAAAAATGAAACGCAATGTTAAACTGATCAGCCTTCTTCTGGCGCTGGTCATGGTGATCGGCCTTGCTGCCTGCGGCAAAGCAAAGGATACCGATCCCGCAAACGCAGCTTACGTTACCCTTACTGTAGAGGCTCAGCCCGCACAGGCAAAGGACAACAGCTACATAGCAGCTAAGGCTATTGAGATCCCTGCTGAGGGCTCCACTGTAGGCGAAGTTATCAAAGCAGTCCACAAGAACCTCTTCAAGGACGGTGAGGCCGGCTTTGCTACAGCTCAGACCCAGTACGGCGAGTCCATCTCCAAGATGTGGGGAATCGAGAACGGCGGATCCTACGGTTACTATGTAAACGGCGCTATGGGCATGGCTCTTACCGATCCCGTTAAGCCCGGAGACAGAGTAGACCTTCTTGTTTACAAGGATGCAGCAGGATTCAGCGATGCATTCATGTACATGGAAGCTGCAGCTACAGGCACCAAGGTAGACGTTACCGTTAAGGCTATGAGCTTCGACGCTAACTGGAACCCCGTTATGAAGGAGCTTGCAGGCGCAAAGATCTACACCATTGGCAAGGACGGCAAGCTTGTTGCTACCGGAGCTGCTACCAATGATAAGGGCGTTGCTTCCCTTGAGCTCAAGGCTGGCATCTACAGGCTCGTTGCTATCAACACTGACGGCCTGTACACCGTTTCCGCTCAGAAGGTTGTTATAACCAAGTAATTATTTGCGATATCTGAAGGGGGAGACTCTTGAGCCTCCCCCTGTTTTATCCGCGGCGCAATGCCGCAAGTTCTGATCTATGCATAAGCTTCTGAAAAAGTCTGTAATACTGCTGCTGGCTCTGGTCATGGCCTTCTCTTCTGCAGGCCATGTTTTTGCTGCTCAGGAAGAGGCCGATATAGCCGGGCTTATCAAGGATATCCTGGACCAGAGGATGGAAAAGGCCGGAGCCAAGTCTCTGCAGGAGCTGGTCTGGTATTACGCAGACAACGCAGGCAAGGGCGAGGAATGGTACGTTGTTTCGCTAAGGCAGCAGTACCCCGGCGAGCTGGACTTTTCCGAATACCGCAAAGCTTACGAGGCCTACGCGCTGACAATAGGGGAAAAGAGCTACTCCACAAGGCTCAAGGCTGCTATGACCCTGCAGGCCATTGGCAGCAACAGCAGTTTTATAGACCAGGCTTTAGAGGATTCCACCGGCAAGGGCGGGATCATGACCTGGATCTACGGCCTGCACGTTGCCAACAACGGCGCAAAGAGCAGCAGCTTCACGACAGAAAAGATCATAGCGGAGCTTCTAGCGCTGCAGCTGGAGGACGGCGGCTGGGCCGTTATGGGAGACAACGGAGACGTTGATGTTACAGCAATGTCCGTGCAGGCTCTGGCACCGCACTGCAGCGATGAAAAAGTAAAGGCCGCTGTGGACCGCGCCGTGGATCTGCTCCCCAAAAGGCAGAAGGACAACGGCTACTTTACCTCCTTCGGAGACGACAACGCAGAGAGCACTGCTCAGGTGCTTACAGCGCTCAGCGTCCTTGGCATAGACTGCCGGCAGGACGTACGGTTCATAAAGGGCGGCAAGACCATACTGGATATTCTGGCACGCTTCGGCGCAGGCAAGGGTGCCTACGCGCACACCGTTGGCGCTGCGGCAAACGAATCTGCCACTGTCCAGACTTTCTATGCGCTGGTGAGCTTCGATATGATGCTTACCGGCAAGGGCAGCCTCTACGTATTCGGGGAGTTTACTGAGCCCCATGTGGAGCGCCCGGAAAAAGAGCCCTCCGGGGACGGCAAGGACCCCTCCGGAGATAAGACCGATCCTTCGGAGGACGGCAAAAAGACTCCCAGGAGCATTAAACCGCTGCTCTACGGAATAACTGCAGCTGCGGCTGTGATAGCCTACATAGCGCTGGTCATCATGAAAAAGCGCAGCTACAAATCCTATCTTTTCGTGCTGATAGTTGCGGCGGTGGCCGCGGCCGGCATCACATTCATCAACATCGAAAACCCCTCGGACTACTACGGCGGCGAAGACGACATCAAAGACCCCGTAAAGACCGAGATCTATATAAGCGCCGCAACAGTTGCGGGCGAGGCAAAGCACATACCGGCGGACGGGATCATTCTCGCAAAGACCGAGATAGTTATAGACCGCGGCCAGAACGCGCTGGACCAGCTGGTTTCGGCGGCAAAGAAATACACTATTCAGATAGAGCTTAAGGGCGGCTACGTGGCCGGCATAGCTAACATCTACGAACTGGACCACGGGGACCTTTCCGGCTGGATGTTCCGCGTTAACGGAGAGTTCTCCAGCGTCAACGCCAACGAGCTGACCCTGAACGAAGGGGACTTCGTGGAGTGGCTCTACACCAAGAACATAGGCAAAGACATAGGCAACGAATACACCGGAGATTAGCTTTTGAAGAGCT
>CADALS010000042.1 GCA_902788795.1 uncultured Eubacteriales bacterium
CCGTTGGCTTCCTTGATTCCCACGATGTTGGGGTGGTCCGCAAGCGCCGCGTAGGTGGCGGGCTCGATGTTGATGCCTGTGCGGCCGGGCACGTTGTAGAGTATCTCCGGAAGAGGGGAGCTGTCCGCGATGGCTGTGTACATTGCGATCAGGCCCTTCTGTGTGGTCTTGTTGTAGTACGGAGTTACGAGCAGGCCGGCGTCGTAGCCAAGGTCTGCCGCGCACTTGGTGAGGTCTATGGCGTAGGCTGTGTCGTTGGAGCCTGTGCCTGCGATCATGGCAACTCTGCCTGCTGCAAAATCCATGGACTTTCTGAATACCTCGCGGTGCTCCTCGTCTGTGAGGGTGGGGCCTTCGCCGGTGGTTCCGCAGATGACCAGTGCCTGGACGCCTTCGTCTATCTGCCAGTTGATGAGCCTTTCCAGCGCGTCGTAGTCCACGCCGCGTTCTGTTGTCGGGGTGATGAGCGCTGTTGCAACGCCTCTGAAGATGACCTTTTTCATTTTATTCTCCTTCTGATCCGCTTGGTGGATCGGGTATCCGATAGTCCGGGGCTGTCTGCCTTGTGATTTTGGTAGATGAGCGTCCCTGCAGTCTGGGTCTGTCTGCCTTGTGATTTTGGTAGATGAGCATCCCTGCAGTCTGGCAGATTTGCCGCGGTTTCGGATCTGGTAAAACTGGCGGGATGCCTTGTAAAAAAACAAGCCGTGCATTCCGCCGGCTGATCTGCTGTCCGAGTGATGGAGCGTGAACAAAAGCTCCTTCATCAATTGTAACAGCTCTCCGCCTTTGGCGACAGTCAGGCGGATCTTATCCGTCTGCCCAGATGCCCTTGCGCCTTGGGCATCTTCGGCGGCTGCCCCTTTTCAGTTTTGCGCCCTTTTGCGGGAAGGGCAGCTCTTTTGCGGACCCGGATAATGCGTGGATGCTCTGCGGATCTGCGGCTGCAAAACTGTACTCTTGACTGGCCGCGCCTCTATTCACAATTGTTTGAGTTGACAGCTATTATATAGCATTATTTGTTGCCGGTCAACAACTATTTGCAGCGAAAAACGCGGGCCGATCTGCCGTGTGGATAGGACAGGGGTCCCGAGCCGATCTGCAGTGCGCCGCAAGGGTGGAGCGGGTAGGGATCATGGGGCCGATCTGCAGTTCGCCGCAGGGGAGAAGCGGGCAGGGATCATGGGCTGATCTGCAGGGTGGATAGGGATAGGATACGGCTGACAAACTAAGTCTGCACGAGAGGGTGGGGCGCCTGAAGTCGTTCAGAAATGGACCGAAACCTGTTTTCTGAAAGTGGACACGATTATTCGAACTAAAACTGCTCATTTGCCCTGTTGAGTCCGAAAAAACTCAAATGAGCACAAGCTGTATATATAGACGGCATATCTTTTGAGGTGGATCAAGGATATAACTTGCTAAAACTCGCCCGTAAATCGACCATAAGATGGTATGTTTACGGTATTTCGCAGTAATTTTTAGGGCTTTGATGAGTGAAAACACGATGTGACTCGTCATATCTATGCACGAGTTCGGACTAAATTAAAAAAAATCGCAAAAAAGCTCGATAATAGTTGTCCAAAATGAATAATGCTATTGACTTATACCCCCACAGGGTATATTATATGCACGGTAAATTTATACCCCCACAGGGTATTCAGAGCATATTAGCATGGATCGCGGATGCGCAAAACAGGTGATTGAGACCATATCCACAGTTTCTTGCGGATCCGGACAGAAGATCGGAGGACAAAATGGCTGAAGATAAGAATTGCTGCTGCGGAGCGGATGCACAGAGCGGGCTGCAAGGCAGTGGAGCGGATGCACAGAGCGCTCCGTCCTGCTGCGAGCGCCATAAGCACCGCACGGACAAGGAATACAAGGACCTCATGAACCGCCTCAAGAGGATAGAGGGGCAGGTGCGCGGGGTGCAGAACATGCTGGAAAACGACGCCTACTGCCCGGATATAATGGTGCAGGTGTCGGCGATCAACTGCGCGCTCAACAGCTTTAACAAGCAGCTGCTGGCGTCGCATATCAGGAGCTGCGTGGTGGACGATATCAAGCAGGGCAAGGATCAGACCATAGACGAGCTGGTCCAGACCCTTCAGAAAGTAATGAAATGACAATTGGGGACGGTCCCGAATTGTCATTGTGGGAATATTTTACAAATTGATAATTCGGGACCGTCCCCAATTGTCAAGAAAGGCATATTATGGAACAGTATAACGTTACTGGAATGAGCTGCGCGGCGTGCAGCGCAAGGGTGGAGAAGGCGGTCAGCAAGGTGCCGGGCGTGACGAGCTGCGCGGTGAGCCTGCTCACAAACTCCATGGGCGTGGAAGGCACGGCCAGCCAGGCTGCTATTATAAAGGCAGTTGAAGACGCGGGATACGGGGCGTCGCCGAAGGGCGGCCGCAGGTCCGGGGCGTCAGGACACGGCGCTGGATCGGCAGCCGCTTCGGGAAACGGCGCAGGTGCTGCAGGTTCCGGCGCGGGCACAGCTGGCGCAGCCGGTAGCACCCCCTCCTGGGCGGACGCGGAGTCCCTCAAGGACCACGAAACGCCCAAGCTGCGCAAAAGGCTGATATGGTCCGTGGCCATACTCCTGGTCCTCATGTATTTCTCCATGGGTCACATGATGTGGGGATGGCCGGCGCCCAAAGCCTTTGATAATCACGTATTTTTAGGACTTTTCGAGATGATCCTGGCCATCATAGTCATGGTCATCAACGGCAAGTTCTTTACATCCGGCTTTAAGAGCCTGCTGCACGGAGCGCCCAACATGGACACGCTCGTGGCGCTGGGCTCGGCGGCATCGTTCGGCTACTCGCTGGTGGAGCTCTTCGTAATGGTGCTGGCCCAGGGAAACGGGGACCACGCAACCGTCATGAAGTACGGCATGAACCTGTATTTCGAGTCGGCCGCCATGATCCCGACCCTCATAACCGTGGGCAAGATGCTGGAGGCAATGTCCAAGGGGCGCACCACGGACGCGCTCAAAGGCCTTATGCAGCTTGCGCCGAAGACCGCGGTACTGCTGACCGACGGCGTTGAGACTGAGGTCGGCATAGAATCCGTAAACACCGGTGATATCTTCGTGGTCCGCCCCGGAGAGAACATCCCCGTGGACGGCGTAATAATCGAGGGCAGCACGGCTGTCAACGAATCCGCGCTCACAGGCGAGAGCATCCCTGTGGACAAAGCCGAAGGCGACAGCGTATCGGCGGCAACCATCAACCAGCAGGGCTACATAAAGTGCAGAGCAACAAGGGTCGGCGAGGACACCACCCTTGCGCAGATAATAAAGACGGTTTCGGATGCGGCAGCAACCAAGGCCCCGCTCGCAAGAGTGGCGGACAAGGTGTCCGGAGTATTCGTTCCGGCGGTCATAGGCATTGCGCTGCTGACCCTGGCGGGCTGGCTGATAGCAGGCAAGACCTTCACCTTCGCGATAGCAAGGGCCATATCGGTTCTGGTCATCAGCTGCCCCTGCGCGCTGGGACTGGCTACACCGGTGGCAATAATGGTGGGAAGCGGCGTTGGCGCAAAGAACGGCATACTTTACAAGACCGCAGCATCGCTTGAGGGCATCGGCCGCACACAGATCGTGGCGCTGGACAAGACCGGGACCATAACCGAGGGCAGGCCGCAGGTAACAGACCTGATCCCGGCCGGTATTACAGAAGACATGCTTCTGTCAAGAGCCGCAGCTTTGGAGGCTAAGAGCGAGCACCCGCTGGCAAAGGCTGTTATGGAGGCCGCAGCCGGCAAGGTAGAGACATCTGAAGTAACTGATTTCGAGGCTCTCCCAGGTAACGGCCTTACCGCAAAGCTGGCCGCTGCAGGCGCTTCAGACGTTCAGCAGGCGGCATCCACGCTCCTTGGCGGCAGCCTCAAGTTCATAAGCAGCAAGGCAGAGGTCCCGGCGGATCTCAAGGCCAAAGCTGAAGAGCTTGCCTCCCAGGGCAAGACCCCGCTGCTCTTTGCGGAAGACGGCAAGCTGCTCGGAATAATAGCCGTAGCGGACACTATCAAGGAAGACTCCGCCAAGGCCATAGAAGAGCTCAAAGGCATGGGGATCCGCGCCGTAATGCTCACCGGAGACAACGAGCGCACCGCCCAGGCCATAGGCGCTCAGGCAGGCGTGGACGAGGTTATAGCCGGTGTCCTTCCGGACGGCAAGGCAGACGTCATCAAGCGCCTTAAGGAGCAGGGCAAGGTGGCCATGGTCGGAGACGGAATCAACGACGCTCCGGCGCTCACCGTGGCGGACACCGGCATAGCCATAGGCGCAGGCGCGGACGTAGCCATAGACGCTGCGGACGTGGTCCTCATGAAGAGCCGCCTCACAGACGTCACCGGCGCCATAAGGATGGGCCGCGCAACCATAAAGAACATCCACCAAAACCTGTTCTGGGCTTTCTTCTACAACGCAATATGCATACCCCTTGCAATTGGTCTGTACGGCGTAGAGATGAAGCCCATGTACGGCGCCGCCGCAATGGCGTGCTCAAGCTTCTTCGTGTGCATGAACGCGCTGAGGCTCAATCTGGTCAAGATACATGACGCAAGTCATGATAAGAAAATAAAGCAGGCTCCAAGTGCCGCAAAAAGCCCGGCGGAGCCAGAAGTCAAGGAGGAAAAAACGATGACTAAGACACTTAAAGTAGAAGGAATGATGTGCCAGCACTGCGAGGCCCGCGTTAAGAAGGCTCTCGAGGCTCTGGACGGTGTTACCGAGGCTGTAGCAAACCACGAACAGGGCACAGCAGTCGTTACACTTTCCGCAGACGTTCCAAACGACGTCCTGAAGAAGGCTGTGGAAGACCAGGATTACAAGGTGCTGGGAATAGAGTAGGGAAACAGGCCTGCTAAAAGATCAGCTGCATTCAAAGCAAATAAAAGACCTCCGCGCGTTTGCGGAGGTCTTTTAGCTTGATATTCTTGGCCCCTTGTATCAAGCAACTATGTGAATTGAAAGGAATTCTATTGATGTCCGAGGTCCTCGGTGGCGCGCTTCTGGCCCATGCCGCCGGAGATGGTCCAGTGGCGGTAGGTGCCTGCAGCGTCTGCGTTTGCGATAGCCTTCTTGGCGTTCTCGGTGTAGAGGCCCTTCTCCCACTTCTCGTAGCATTCCTGGTAGCTTGCGTCTGTGTGGCTGTTTCTCGGAAGAGGAACGTCCTGCTCGCCGGCGAGGATGTCCTGTACCTTGCGGATGTTTACATTCCTTGTTGTGGTGCCGTCTGCTACAGCAACTGCTGCTGCAACGCCTGCTGCCTGGCCTGTACCTACGCACTGCGGGATGAGGTTTACATTATCTATGGCTATCTTGTCCGCGGAGATGTGGCGGCCTGGAGCCAGGATGTTGTCTACCTTCTGCGGCAGTATGGAGCGGTAGGGGATCTCTATAGGAGCGTTGTCGTTAAGCGTGTTGACTGTGGTGTGCCATGCGATAACGTCGTCATGCTCCTTGGGGAATATCCAGTCGTTGGAGTCGATTATGTACTCTCCCACGATGCGGTAGGAGCCTCTGGTTCCAAGCTGCGGAGCGATATCGTACAGGTAAGCGTTTGCGAAGATCTCGGGGACTGCTTCTCTGTAGAACTCTATGATCTCTCTGATCTTGAGCCTGGTGCCCATCTCTGTCTTGGTCTGGTCCTTGATCTTGGAACAGTCCATCTTTGGCTGCCAGTTGTTGACCCACGCGATGTCGTCTGTAGGACCTGCGATAAGGCCAGCTCTGAAGCCGTGGATCTTCTGAGTGTGTTCTGCCAGGGACTTTGCGAGCTCCGGATTTGCCTTTCTCCATGCGCCGTAAGCGCGGCAGCTGATGCCTCCGATACGGTATACCAGAGCGGTGGTGCCGCAGCGGCATTCATCGTCTATAGCAGAGGAGGTGGGTGCACCGGAGAGCCTGCAGAGGTCTGCATCGCCGGTGGCGTCTATAACTACCTTGGCCAGAACTGCCTTGCGGCCTTCCTTAGATTCGAATACTACGCCCTTGCAGGTGTTGCCGTCCATTATAGGCTTGCAGCCCCAGGAGTGGTACATAACTCTGATGCTGCCGGATTCCTCGTCCAGCATCTTGTCCATTTCTATCTTGAGCTGGTTCGGCTCTACCATAAAGCCGTGGCAGACCATCTGAGGAGGTACGAATGTTGCGCCGCCTACGCCTGCCCATGCTCTGATCTTAAGGGGATCGAAGCTGCCTGCTTCTTCCGGTCCGGGTCCGCATACTGCTCCGGGGATTCCCTTGAGCCTTGTGAACCATTCTTCCTGGATGCCGCGGACATAGGTCTTTTCGTGGAAGGAGAGGTTAGGGATCAGAAGTACGTAGCCTCCTGTAACATCTCCGCCGCAGTATCCGTAGCGTTCCATAAGGATGACATTCTTGCAGCCTGCTCTTGCAGCAGCAATGGCTGCGGAGTGTCCGGCTGCACCGCCGCCGACTACGAGTACATCGCATTCATCGTATACGGGTATGGTGGTCTGCGGTTCTATATAGGTCTTTGCGCTCATGTTTGCCTCCTTGTATGTAAGTGTAAAACATTATTGACCAACTCTATTATATGGCCAGCTGGCGCAATATGGCAGACTATAAATGCTTACACCACTGCAAAAAAAAGTAAACCAGCGTTTTATCAGTATGGCTGAGACCGCGCAGCAGACGATATCTGCTATAGGCGTTGCGGCTACTATACCGTACACAGGGAATACGCGCCCCAGCAGGAACATCAGGGGGATGTCCAGAGCTCCCTTGCGCAGCACGGCAAGGCAGAAGGGCATCTTGCTCCGTCCGGCGGCCTGGAAGAACGATATTATGGTGTACGCGAACGCGGAAAAGGGGCATCCCGCGCAGAGTATGCGGAGGAATGCGCTTCCGTAGGCTATGGATCCGCTGCCTGCGGGAAGGAAAATATCCACCAGCGGCCCTGCAAAGACCATATAAAATGCCATGATCACGGCGGATATTCCTGCAGCGCTAATGCAGGTGAGCCTGACGATCCTGCGCAGCTTAGAATAATTGCGGGCCGCGTAAGTGTAGGCCAGCAGCGGCAGCACGCCCTGGGCAAGGCCCCTTACTATGCTGTGCGCCAGCATGTTGATCTTCTTGGCAACGCCAACGGCTGCCTGAGCCGCAATACCTGCCGCAGCCATAAGGTTGTCCAGGACAGCGTAGGAAATGTTCTCGCACAGAGTCATAAGAAAAGCCGGGAAGCCTGTAAGGAGAATGTCCCTCAGTACGCCCCGTTTTTTCTGGTCGGAAAAACCTGTAAGCGCCTGCGGTATGCTGAAGCTCAGCATGGTCTTCCTCCCGGAGAGCAAAACTGCATAGTAGATAAATGCCGCCAGGTTGGATACAGAAGTGGCTGTTCCGACTGCAAGCACCGCTTTGTCTGCAGGAAAGACTGCAAACATGAAAAGTGGGTCAAGCGCTATGTTGAGTACGCCGCCAAGCATTACGCCTGCGCTGGCCTGGGGAGAGCGGCCTTCGGCCCTTACCATGTGCGCAAGGTAGGCCGCCAGGGAAGTGAACAGGCCGCCTGCACAGACCGTGACCATCAGGCATTCCATGGACATATCCATGACAATAGCAGAGCTCGCACCCAAAAAACTCAAAAAAGGCCGTCTGAAAAGAGCAACTGCAGCTGTGTAAGTAAGCGTTACGACAGCGCATCCTGCGGCAGAGACAGAGCAGACTGTGGCCGTCTTATCCAGCTCGCCGCGTCCCAAAGCCCTTGAAAACACTGCACCTCCGCCTATGCCGAAAAGATTGGCTATAGCTGAAAGCACCATAAAAGCAGGCATGCAGACCGTGACCGCGGTTATCATAGCGTCGTTTTGCGTAAGCCCTACAAAGTAGGTGTCCGCCATATTGTAGACCACCAGGATCAGCTGCCCTATGACAGACGGCAGCGCCAGCCTGGCAACGGATCTTGTTATTCTTTCGGTCTCAAAAAGCTCCTTGCGCTCCTTATCCATTTCGTGTCTGCGCCACCTTTCGGACCATATGATAAACCTGCCGACCCAAAAGTTCAAATTATGATTTTGTATATACTCAAAAGATTTCCTTATGACACAACATAGGGGACGGTTCTCCTTGTTGATTTTGTACAGGTGCGGGGGTATAATGTTCTGTAATGTTATAAGGGATAATCATAAACAGGAGTTTTTAGCTATGCTTGATACCAAGCTTTACACTTTGATAAAAGTCGCGGAGCAGGGGAGCTTTACCAAAGCGGCAAACGTGCTGGGCCTTACGCAACCTGCGGTCAGCCAGCACATAAGGGCCCTGGAGGACGAGTACGGCACACGCATCTTCGACAGAAGCACCAACCGTCTCATACTCACAAGAGAAGGGGATAAACTGCTCACAGCGGCCCGGACCATGCTGTCCATAGACGACAAGCTGCGCCAGGAGCTTTCCGGCGTCAATTTCGGCGCCAAAGATCTCAACATCGGGATCACTCACACAGTAGAAAGCAACAGGATATCGCAGATCCTCACCCGCTACGCAAGCGAGCGAGGCATCACGATAAGGCTCTTTACGCACCAGCACGAAAAGCTCTTCCAAAGAATAAGGAACTACGAGCTGGATCTGGCCATAGTGGATGGCATGGTAACAGACCAGGAGCTTCGCAAGACCACGCTGGATACGGACAGCCTGGTGCTTGTGGTGTCCCCGGAGCACGCTTTTGCCTCAAAGTCCAGGATATCCATAGACGAGATCAAAGCCGAAAAGCTCATCCTGCGCCTTCCGAGCTCCGGAACAGTAAACCTCTTTACGTCAACAGTGGAGAGCCGCGGCATAAGCATGAAGGAATTCAATGTCATCCTGGAGGTGGACAACATAGCCACCATCAAGGATCTGGTGCGTGCCGGCTACGGAGTTTCGGTGCTGGCAAAGAGCGCCTGCGCGGACGAGCTCACCAAGGGCAAGCTTATAGCGCTTCCGATAGAGGGCATGGATATGACCAGGGAGATCAACATAGTTTACTCAAAAGATTTTCAGTATGACACGTTCCTCAAAGACATCGTGGCCTATTACAGGGAAGGGTAGAAAATGGCAGCTGATAAAGACATTCTAAAGCTTATGCATGGCAAGGACCCCAAAGAGGGCGAGTCCAGAGACAAGACCATCATCAAAACAAGTATCATAGGCATAGTTGTTAACGTGTTCCTGTCGGCGTTCAAGGCAGTTATAGGCCTGATCTCCGGCTCCATAGCTATCGTAATGGACGCCGTAAACAACATCTCCGACGCCGCTTCTTCGCTGATCACGATCATAGGCACCAGGTACGCCAAGAAGCCTGCCGACAGAAAGCATCCGTTCGGGCACGGCAGGGCGGAATACCTCTCGGCTATGATAATCTCCGTGCTGGTGCTCTACGCAGGTATCACATCCCTGGTGGAGTCGGTAAAGAAGATAATAAGCCCGGAAACTCCGGACTACTCCGTGCCCAGCCTTATAATCATAGCTGTGGCAGTCGTGGCAAAGGTGCTGCTTGGGCGCTACTTCGTAGGCGTAGGCAAGAAGGTCAATTCGGACTCCCTGGTGAACTCCGGCGAGGATGCCACCATGGACTCCGTGATCTCCGCTGCAACTCTGGTAGCAGCGGTCATCTTCCTGGTCTTCCACATTTCTGTTGAGGCCTACCTGGCGGCGGTCATCTCCGTGATCATCATCAAGTCAGGTATAGAGATGCTGTCCGAGACCCTCTCCAGGATACTGGGAGAGCGCGCGGACGCCCAGCTTGCCAGGGATATCAAGGAGACTGTCTGCAGCTTCCCGGAAGTTTTCGGAGCCTACGACCTTATACTCCACAACTACGGACCGGATTCCTACAACGGCTCCATACACATAGAGATCCCGGATACCCTTACCGCGGACGAGATAGACGCCCTTATAAGGCGCATCACAGGCGCTGTTTACTCCAAGCTCGGCGTTATCCTTACTGCAATAACCATCTATTCAAGGAACACAAAGAACACCGAGGCCGCCCGCATACGCGACGAGGTCTACGCTCTTGCTATGTCCCACGACTACGTTATGCAGACCCACGGCTTCTACCTGGACGAAGAGCGCAAGATCATAAGGTTCGATGTTCTTGTAAGCTTCGACGCTCCGGACAGGCGCGCGGTCTACGAGCACATAGTTAATGATGTCAAGAATGCCTATCCGGACTACACTCCGGTAGTGGCTTTGGATACGGACTTCTCCGAGCCGGAAGAAAAGGAAGAAAAAGCATAAAACGATGAAGAAGTACTATTTGGAAAACACTGAAGAGGTCTTAAAGGACCTTAAGACCTCTGAGCAGGGCCTGTCTTCGGCAGAGGCAGCA
>CADALS010000043.1 GCA_902788795.1 uncultured Eubacteriales bacterium
AGTAGGTCGTCGCTCCTTTTTTCATCTGGCCCCATGGTCAAGAGGTTAAGACATCGCCCTTTCACGGCGGTAACCCGGGTTCAATTCCCGGTGGGGTCACCACATAAAGGGTTGCACACAGATGTGCAGCCCTTTTATTTAGCGGATCATGCTTTTGTACCGCCTCGGGACACTGCCCGTGTAAAAATACAGTGTATGCGGCCGTGGTGGAACTGGCAGACACGCAGGATTTAGGTTCCTGTGGATAAAACCGTGCAGGTTCGATTCCTGTCGGCCGCACCACGAAAATAGAGCCCTCTGGGCTCTTTTTTCGTGGTTGGATATTGGTGGGAATCGAACCTTGAGAAGGCGCGAGCGAGGAGAGAACGTCCGGTGGACGTTCGAACAGCGAGCGGGTCAAGGGGCTGCGGAGAGCCCCGCAGACCGGCAGATCTGCGGTAGCAGAGCTGCTTCCTGTCGGCCGCACCAATGAAAAGGAGGGGACACCCTCCTTTTTTTGTAACTTCACTACTCCAGAATGCGACTGTTATAGTGAAAGGACTTTCAAATGAATTCAAAAGATGACGAAAAAATAATAGCGCTTTTCTGGGATCGGTCAGAATCCGCAATACGCCAGACGCAAACAAAGTACGGCAGATATTTACTTTCTATAGCAAATAACGTACTGGCTGATGAGCAGAACAGTCTGGAATGCCTGAATGATACGCTTTTGGCCGCGTGGAATTCTATCCCTCCGGAAAGGCCGCTGGATCTAAAAGTCTACCTTGCGAAGGTGATCCGAAATATTGCAGTGAGCCGCTGGCGCGGGCAGTCTGCAGCAAAACGAGGCAGCGGTCAAGCTGATGCTGTACTAGATGAGGTCAGGGAAATAGGCGGCCCCTCTAATGTTTCGGATGAAGTAACAGACAGGATGGTTTTATCGCAGCTGCTAAACGCTTTTCTTAAATCAAAAAGTAAGAAAGAGAGGGCATTATTCATCAAACGGTATTGGCTCTTCATGTCTATACGTGAGATATCGGAGAGTACCGGAATCTCCGAATCTAACGTAAAGGTGATCCTTTACCGCATGCGCAAAGAACTGAGAGAGATCCTGATCAAGGAGGGGTTTGAATTATGATAGAAGACAAGATCATCGATGCCATGGGCGATCTGGACGAAGCTCTGCTGGCAGATGCAGTTGAAGAATGGCTGCCGAAAGCTACTCTGAAAGTAAGGACACCCATGTCTAAACGCAGAAAAGCAGTCCTGGTACTAGTCGCAGTATTAGCATTTGTAATTACTGCAGGGTTCGTATCCGGTGTTATAACAAGCCCGGTCACCCTGTTCAATACAGGAAAAGTTAAGACAAAAACATACAAGATCCTGTACCTTGGAAAAGAAGTTGAGGTCATGGGCTTCAGAACACAGCTCAATCCATTAAAGCAAAACAGCATTAAAGGAGCAATCAGAGAAGTCGCACAAAAGCAGCTGGCCGAGAAAAAAGAAAGAGGAGAACTGCATTGGTATCCTGTAACTGATCAGGAAGGAAATCAGTCAATAGTTTATGATGATTATTACTTGGCAGAGAACGATGTGAAGTTCAGCGATCAGGATGCCGCATTGGAATTCATCGGGTGCAAAAACTTTGAAAAGCAGTATTTCCCTTATGACAGTTGTCAGGTAGCAGTTTCGTATTCCGCAACTTTGCCGCTTGAGGCTTCTGTCAGCAGGTTTATGCTTGGATGCCAGCTTTTTGCAGAGAGCCTGGATGAGGAAATAAAGGTCAAGATCTCAGCAGAAGCCAACTGGAACAAAGTCACAGAAGATATTGGCGGGAAACAATACTATGACGATGGGACATTTGCGCTCAAGACATTTGTCACGCCAAACGGATATAATGCCGGCAAAGCGTATAAAACCGGCATCCATGATGGTTGGGTATACAGTCATATTTACAGCGAGAATGGCATACCGGACAACTATGAGGTGGATGGCTTGGTAGTAAAGAACAGTTGTATCTACAGAATCGAGATCTCCTGCCCATGGGAGGATCGTGCAGAAGCAGATCAGATATTCGATGCCTGGGCTGCCGGATTCTAAAACATTATCCCACAACAACGGATTTTACAATTCGAAGAGCTAACTGAAAATGAAGGCGATTATCAACACACTTGTTAATGTATTTGCCCCGGCGTTTCGCTGGGGCATCCTTTTAGGGTTGCTGGCGTTAAGCGCTGATGGCGCTGGTGATGATATTTGCGCTCTGCGGCTGCGGACGTTGCAGACCTGCCGTTTGCCGTAAAGGTCCGCTACTTCCTGGAAGATCAGGAGATCAGCCCGGATAAGCTCGCGGGAGCCACCGGTAATATCAAAATACGTTTTGAGTACGAAAACCGCTCTAAAGCCGTAACAGAGGCCTTGGAAGGGCAAACAGATGCCATGGCGCCGTTTGCCTTTGTCTCGATGGTGGCTCTTCCGGACGACAGGTTCTCCAACGTCAAGGTCGAAGGCGGAATGGTCAGCAGGGTCTCCGGAAACTACATAGCAATGGGATACGCAATGCCCGGCGTGGAGGAACAGCTAGGCCTCGAGGCTCTTAAGACAAAGCTCAGGGATGCCTTCTCGGAGATCTCCGAAGAAAGCGGAGGTGACGAAGACAGTTCCGTTCAAAACTACGTTGAGATAAGCGCATACGCAGTCAACTGCCGCATAGACTTTACCGCAACGGTAGTCACCAACGGCCTTCTGGCAGAGCTTAAGGACAGCCGCATAGACAAGATAGCGGACGCGGTTTCGGACCTTGGCAAATTCTCCGATGCAGGCCGACGAAGCCTATAAGTGCTTTACCGGGGACGCCCCGGAGGATGGCAGCGTGGTATTCATCCTGGAGACAGACGAGATCAAATAGCAGAACATATTAGAGCAAAAAACGCGCAATGATTGCCTTGTGACGAAATAAACAAGGCGATTTTTTATTTTTGGCTAATAATTTTCTCAAAACCCTTGATTTTAGCTAATTGTTTTGCTATCCTATCAACAACATTCTATCTTTCAGAAATAATTAAGGAAAAACATCATGACACTCAGCGAATTTATCACCAAGTTAGACGACATCGCATGGGGATCAGTGGTCCTCTGCCTGCTGGTCGGTGTAGGCATTATCCTCACCGTCAGCACAAGGTTCCTGCAGTTCCGCAAGTTCGGATACGCCATGAAGAACACCCTCGGCAAGGTGTTCAAGAAGCACACAGCTGGCAAAGGAGAGGTGACCCCGCTCCAGGCGCTCACTACAGCTCTGGCAGCAACCGTAGGTACCGGTAACATCGCCGGCGTTACAGGCGCTATAATCATAGGCGGCCCCGGTGCCGTATTCTGGATGTGGCTTTCCGCCATATTCGGAATGTGCACCAAGTTTGCTGAGGTAACGCTCGCCGTCCACTACCGCGAGCGCAACGACAAAGGCGACTGGGTAGGCGGCCCCATGTACTACATAAAGAACGGTCTTGGCAAGGGCTTCGGATGGCTCAGCGTGCTGTTCTGCATATTCGGCTTCCTGGCTGCGTTCGGTATAGGTAACGCAACTCAGGTGCAGTCCATAGGCGAAAGCGTTGGCTCAGTTATCAACGCTCTGGGCGGCAACGTACAGGGCACTATGATAACCTTCCTGGGCAACGAGTTCACACTCTGCAACCTCATCGTAGGTATAGTTGTTGCTGTAATAGTAGCTCTGGTGCTCTTCGGCGGCATCAAGCGCATAGGCCAGGTAACAGAAAAGATCGTTCCTGTAATGGCTTGTGTATACATCGTAGCTACACTGGTAGTAATAATAGCTAACGCCGGCCAGCTCGGCAACGTGTTCCGCATGATCTTCCAGGGCGCGTTCAACGCTGAAGCTGCTCTTGGCGGAGCTTTCGGTATAACCATCTCCACCTCCATTACCAAGGGTATTGCCCGCGGCTGCTTCTCCAACGAGGCAGGTCTCGGATCCGCTCCTATGGCTCACGCAGCCACCAGCGAGTCCGACCCCGTAAAGCAGGGCATGTTCGGTATCTTTGAGGTATTCATGGACACCATCGTTATCTGCACCCTTACTGCTCTGACAGTTCTCTGCTCTGTAAGCGCAGGAAACGTAACAGTAGACTGGGGCGTAGGCGGCGGCGCTGCTATTGTTTCCGCAGCACTCAGCTCTGTGCTTGGCGGAGGTGTAGGATCCATTATCCTTGCGCTTTGCCTATCCCTGTTTGCACTGTCAACAGTGCTCAGCTGGAGCCTTTACGGTACGCGCTGCTTTGAGTATCTGTTCGGCACCAAGGCAAGCATAGGCTACAAGATAGTGTTCATACTCTTTGCTATCGCCGGCGCTACGCTGTCCCTCAACGATGCGTGGAACCTGGCTGATGCGCTCAACGGCTTCATGTCCATCCCGAACCTGATCGCCATCCTTGCTCTCAGCCCGGTGATCGTAAAGCTGGTGCGTGAACATTTCAAGGAAAACTGACCGTAACGCAGAAGATATAACAAAAAACTAACAGATCATATCAAAAAGCGATGCCTAAACCGCGGGAAAACCGCGGTTTTTTTTTAATTTAACAACAAATCCACACAAAAATATGGTATCATATTAAGACTGTTAAAACTGCGCTGCCGAGGTATCAACGGCAGTTGCTTAGATAATAATTCTTCACAAGAAGGGAGTACATTAATGAGCCACAAATACGTTTATTTGTTCTCAGAAGGAAACGCCAAGATGAGAGAGCTCCTTGGCGGCAAGGGCGCTAACCTTGCAGAAATGACCAACATCGGTCTGCCTGTACCTCAGGGCTTCACCATTTCTACCGAAGCCTGCACCAAGTATTACGAGGACGGCAAAGAGATCAACCCGGAGATCCGTGCCCAGATAGACGAGTACATCGTCAAGATGGAAGAGATCACCGGCAAGAAGTTCGGAGATAAGAAGAATCCTCTTCTCGTATCCGTACGTTCCGGAGCCAGGGCTTCCATGCCTGGTATGATGGACACCATACTCAACCTCGGTCTTAACGAGGAAGTTGTTGCAACAATATCCGAAATGTCCGGCAACCCCCGCTGGGCTTGGGACTGCTACAGGAGATTCATCCAGATGTACTCTGACGTCGTTATGGAAGTCGGCAAGAAGTACTTCGAGCAGCTCATCGATAAGATGAAGGAAGAAAAGGGCGTCACCCAGGATATCGAACTCACAGCAGAGGACCTCAAGGAACTCGCTATGCAGTTCAAGGCTGAATACAAGGCCAAGATCGGTGAGGACTTCCCCTCCGATCCTAAGGAACAGCTCTACGGCGCTATCAAGGCTGTATTCAGAAGCTGGGACAACCCCCGTGCTAACGTATACAGAAGAGACAACGATATCCCCTACAGCTGGGGTACTGCAGTAAACGTTCAGTCCATGGCATTCGGAAACATGGGCGATGACTGCGGAACAGGCGTTGCATTTACCCGTGACCCGGCTACCGGTGCCAAGGGCCTGTTCGGTGAGTTCCTCACCAACGCTCAGGGCGAAGACGTTGTAGCAGGCGTTCGTACACCTATGCACATCACCGAGATGGAGCAGAAGTTCCCCGAAGCTTTCAAGCAGTTCAAGGAAGTCTGCGCTACACTCGAGAACCACTACAGAGACATGCAGGACATGGAGTTCACCGTCGAGCACGGCAAGCTCTACATGCTCCAGACCAGAAACGGTAAGCGCACAGCTCAGGCTGCTCTTAAGATCGCTTGCGACCTCGTAGACGAGGGCATGATCGACGAAAAGCAGGCTGTCCTGATGATCGACCCGCGCAACCTGGATACACTGCTCCACCCGGCATTCGATGCCAAGGCACTCAAGGCTGCTACACCTATAGGCAAGGGCCTGGGCGCTTCCCCGGGAGCTGCATGCGGACAGATCGTATTCACCGCTGCAGACGCAAAGGCTGCTGTAGAAAAGGACAAGAAGGCTAAGGTCATACTCGTAAGACTCGAGACTTCCCCGGACGATATCGAAGGCATGAAGGCTGCACAGGGCATACTCACCGTTCGCGGCGGTATGACATCCCACGCTGCAGTAGTTGCCCGCGGTATGGGCGAGTGCTGCGTATCCGGCTGCGGAGACATCAAGATGCACGAAGAGACCAAGACCTTCGACCTTGCAGGCAAGACCTACAAGGAAGGAGACTGGATCTCCCTGGACGGCTCCACCGGTAACATTTACGACGGCATCATCCCCACAGTGGATGCTACGATCGCAGGCGAGTTCGGCCGCATCATGGGCTGGGCTGACAAGTACAGAGTACTCAAGGTCCGCACCAATGCAGATACCCCGCACGATGCAGCTAAGGCTCTGGAGCTTGGCGCTCAGGGTGTAGGCCTCTGCAGAACAGAGCACATGTTCTTCGAGGGAGACCGTATCAAGGCATTCCGCGAAATGATCTGCGCAGACACCGTAGAAGAGCGCAAGGCTGCTCTTGCTAAGATAGAGCCTATGCAGCAGTCCGACTTCGAGGGAATCTACGAGGCAATGCAGGGCAACTCTGTAACCATCCGTTACCTGGATCCTCCTCTCCACGAGTTCGTTCCTACAGAGGAAAAGGATATAGAAGAGCTTGCTAAGAACGTTGGCAAGACTGTTCAGCAGGTCAAGGACATCATTGCTTCCCTCCACGAGTTCAACCCGATGATGGGTCACCGCGGCTGCCGCCTTGCAGTTACCTATCCGGAGATCGCTGAAATGCAGACAGAAGCTGTCATCAAGGCTGCTCTGAACGTAAACAAGAAGCACCCCGACTGGAACCTCGTACCGGAGATCATGATCCCGCTCGTAGGCGAAGTCAAGGAGCTCAAGTACGTCAAGGACGTAGTTGTTGCAACTGCAGACAAGCTCATAAAGGAAGCCGGTTCTGACATGACCTACAAGGTAGGAACCATGATCGAGATCCCAAGGGCTGCTCTTACAGCAGACGAGATCGCAAAGGAAGCAGAGTTCTTCTCCTTCGGTACAAACGATCTTACCCAGATGACCTTCGGCTTCTCCAGAGACGACGCTGGCAAGTTCCTCGGCGCTTACTACGACAAGAAGATCTACGAGAACGATCCGTTCGCAAAGGTAGACCAGACAGGCGTTGGAAAGCTCGTTAAGATGGCTGCTGAGCTCGGACGCGCTACCCGCCCGGACATCCACCTTGGTGTCTGCGGAGAGCACGGCGGAGATCCTTCCTCTGTAGAGTTCTTCCACAAGGTCGGACTGGACTACGTTTCCTGCAGCCCGTTCCGTGTACCAATCGCAAGGCTCGCCGCAGCTCAGGCTGCAATTAAGTTCCCGAGGTAAGCACCAGAGGAACGGTTCTTCCGGTGCCGCACTTTAGGGACGGTTCTCTCGGTGCCAAATTCGCTGGATACCGATAGTCTGAAACAAATAAACCGGTCTTTGCCAGATGGCAGAGGCCGGTTTTTGATGTCTTTGGAACATATGGCTATATGATATAATAAAACAATGAGATATTCTCTTCCGATTCCGTACTATAAAGGTGAAACAGGAAGGCTGGTGGATCCTTGGACGATGACAAGATAATCGAACTGTTCTGTAAAAGATCAGAACAGGCGATAGTGGAATTATCAGGAAAATACGGCTCCGTTTGCAGTAGGATCGCGCAAAACATTCTGAACAATCAGCTTGATTCTGAAGAATGTGTAAACGATGCTTATCTTGTCGTCTGGAATTCCATACCGCCGCAGCGTCCGGACTCGCTTGCGGGTTATGTCTGCAGTATCGTTCGAAACATCGCCTTAAATAAGTACCACAGGAATACCGCGAAGAAAAGAAACAGCATCTACGATGTCGCATTAGAAGAGATCGCGGAATACCTTCCTTCAGGATCATATGTTGAAGACGATATTCAGGCGAAGGGACTGTCAGAATGCATCAACGGTTTTCTGGATGCGTTGGACTGGCAGGACCGGATCATGTTTGTCCGGCGTTACTGGTATTCGGATTCTATGGATGAATTGTCCGAACTGTTTCATGTGAGCAAGCATTACATATCAGTGCGGCTCTCCAGGATCCGGAAAGCCCTGAGAAAACATCTGATACAGGAGGGATATCTCTATGAATAAGGAGAATGCTTCTAAAACTATCAGTCTGATAGATGAAAAGTATATAAACGAAGCAACGGAGTTCGCTATCAATGCCGGCGGATCGAAGAAAAAACAATGTCTTCCCGAACAGTCCGGACGGCATGCTCTGCGAAAAAGATGGGCTGTTGCAGCCGCGTGTTTGGCTGTAGTGATCATTGCAGGTTCAACGATGTTCGCTTTTGCAACCGAAGCGGCGGAATACAGAACGGCGGTGGCATTCTTTGATCAATACGGACTTTCTGCAGAAGGACTCAGCCGTGCAGAGATAAAAGCGGTGTACAGAGATATTACAACAAAAAGCTTTAAAAACGGCAAGACTGTAGAGGTCATTCGTCAGGCCGTGCCTGGCTGGGAGATACAGCAGGCTGAGCCGACCGCGGAGGAGATAGCCGCGGTATGGGACAGGAGCATTTTCAACTCCAGGTATTATCTGGAGGGGTACGCATATGCGTTTCCCTCCTACGGAAAACACGATGATCAGCGGGATATAGAAGTGTTCGACAAAAGTGTCGTAAAGTGCTCCAAGGACGATACTTTGCTTTGGACTGCGGAGGTACGGGACTTCTATGTTACGGGAGCGGTGCGCCTGGCAAACTGCAGTGCGCTGTGGGGGCAGAGTGAAACATACTCCGCGTCGGATATCCATTATGGGTGGGTGGCCTGCATGGATGATGCGGGAAAACTGCTGTGGGAGGAAAGGCTGGACCATGGGTTCCGTTACGAACTGGTAGTTGCCGTGCTGGACAGTGCAGACGGCGGAGTGGCGGTCGTAAGCAGGGGCGACTGGAATTACCTGTGTCTAAGCCGCTATGATGCCAGCGGCAGGGAGCTTGGTTTCCAAAAGACCGAGATGGGCGATCTGTACATACGTAACGCTGTCAGCTTAAGGGACGGATATCTTGTCCATCTTATAAACAACAGGAACCATGTTTCAGCGCTTTTGTGCCGCATGGACCTGGAGGGAAACGTTTTAGGGACTTATTCGCTCGAATCGGATGACAGTGACTACTATATTACAGGCATGGCTGAGTACAACAAGCAGGTCTTTCTTTCCGGATATGCTGTTCCCAAGCAGAGCGACGAGGGCGGAAGGCACGAGATAGCGAATGTGCTGGATCATATCATGAAGAAAGACAATTGGGAGATCTCCAGCGAGGAACTGACTGCCCTTTTGAGGGACAATTATACCGCCGTACTTCTTCTGTGCGATCCGGACAGAAGTGTTCCAAGGACGTTTTACTCCGTAAAGGGCTCCCTGGGCGGCAAGCTGAAGGTAAACGATTCCTACAAGCTGGAGTGGGATGTTGAGAGCATTACATCGAGCCGTTTTTCTCCGGCAACCAGCGCATATTCGATCCGCGGCAACTGCAAAGTGTTCAGATACACATTCGACTCCAGAGGAAAGCTGGCCGGGCAGACAGACACCGGAAACACAGCTACGTACAGCAGGTAGCCATTATTTTAACAGGAGGCAGGGCAAATGTTTTTATTTAAGATCAGTTCTATGCAGGACGTCTATTCGTTCGATCCAGACTGGCAGTCCTATCTGAAAGATAAGGAGATCAGATACTGGAACAGCATAGAATACCAGGAGAGCCAGGCGGGTGTCACGCAGAGATTATGGTTATGCGCGCCTCGACCTGAGCATCTATGCCTACGGAGGAGCTAAGGAGCTCTTCGTATATGGCAAACTCGTTTGTAACTACCATTCTGGCCTTTGCGTTCTGCAGCACCTCTTCGAGGGGAACTGAAAAGTTCGTCTCGAAGTTATTGTAGTGAAATTCCTGGAGGGCTATCTTCAGTTTTTTGCCGTCTTCTATTGGCTTTCCGTTCCTGGAGCATTCCAGAAGCTTATCGTTTGTAAAGTCGTAGACCAGTTTTGTGCCTTTTGAGACATCGTAAAACTCCGAAGACCCGCCGGTAAGCACGCTCTCCCTAAGGTAGTAGCGGCACATGCGTTTGAATTGCTCTCCGGTTACCGTAAGCATGTATATAGCGTTTGAGAAGGGCAGGATCTCGGTAAGGTCTTTGTATGTAACGACGGGGCCGAGTGTTTTGCCTCTGATAGATCCGGCGCCGAAAAGCATTATATCGAAGCTGGAGTCCTGCTGCATAAGGTCTGCGAACAGATCTCCAAGCTCCGTCTCTTCGCTTCTGGACCTGTGGCTCAGCTGCCTG
>CADALS010000044.1 GCA_902788795.1 uncultured Eubacteriales bacterium
AGTAGCCGGTGAATTTTCCGAAGGTCCTGGGGTAATCCTGGAAGAAAACATCGCCGTAGCTGTCCAGATGGAACTTGTCCTTAAGGAACTGCGGAATGTTCCTTCCGTAGGTGCGCTGCCTGTCGGAAGGGTCGAACTCCGGGGAGTGCGTCCAGGTCTGATAGCCGTTTACAAAGATCTTTTCGTCGTTGTCGATATCTATCTCGACTTCGGCCAGAACGCTTCTCAGAAAGCCTTCTGGAGCCTCACAGGCTATATTCAGAGGCCCTTGCGAAAGTTCCGCTGTGCCGTTTATGGCCTGGGGGCCGTCCTTGGCCTCTACCACGACCTGATATCTGAGCTCGCTCATCTATTTTTCCTCTTTTGCTTTCTTCTCGAGCAGTATCCTGGAGTTCTCTTCTGCCATCTGGTCTGTCAGCTTGAACTTGGACTTAAAGAAGAAGAACGCCGCGAACAGAACTACAATAGGTATTATCGTCATGAGCAGTCTGAGGCCGACTATAGCGGATTCGGTCTGCTGGACTATATCGCCGGTCTGGTCGCTGTTGCCGACAAAGCCTATGAGCTTCATGCCAACGCCGGAGATGAACACCGCAAAGCCGGAAGCTGCCTTAACAACGAAGGTCTGCATGGAGAAGATGACGCTTTCTTCTCTGTGGCCGGTCTTGATCTCGCCGTAGTCGACGGAGTGAGAGAGGAAGACCGTAGTAAGAACTGAAAGCATACCGTTGCAGGCGAAGACTATGATGCCGGGGATGCATACCAGGTATACGCTCTTGGCAAGTCCGGTGAAGCACAGCAGCAGGATTATAGCGTATCCGATGATAGCTCCGGTAAGGGAGATCCTGAACACCTGGGTGTTGCTGAACTTCTTGCGCAGCAGCGGGTATACGACCATCATGCCGAGTATCTGGCAGCCGCCGCCGACGGTGGTGAACAGGGTGTAATTGTCGACCCAGTTCGCTCCGCCCATATCGTACTTAAAGAACAGTATGATAAGGTTAGAGGTTATATAAAGGGCGCTGTTTATAAGTATTATGCCTATTACTACGACCAGAGCCTGATCGTTGGCAAACAGGCCCTTGAACATCTCGCCTATGGAAGGAGTCTCCATCTGTGTAAGGTGGGTCTCCTTTACTGCGAGGCAGCAGATGACTTCTGTTACGATAAAGATTATTCCTACGATAAGAGCTACGATCTTAAAGCCCGCAAGATCTTTGCCGCTGCCAAGAGCTTCTACAGCCTTCAGGGTGCCTATCTGGATGATGGCAGAGCCAACGCCTGCGCAGGTCCTTCCCACAACGGAGAGGTTCTCGCGGTCCTTAGGAGTGTCGGTTATTGCAGGGATCATGGACCAGTAAGGGATGTCCATTATGGTGTAGGTCATGCCCCAGAGTATGTAGATCACCGCGAAGTACACGAGCAGCGCTGTGCCTGTGGTGAACGGAGTCGCGAACAGAGCGTACAGGACGAATGCGTTAAGAACAGTACCGGTTATGAGCCAGGGCCTGAACCTGCCCCACTTGGTCTTTGTCTTCGCAACGACTATGCCCATGAACGGATCGTTGATAGCATCGAATATCCTGGCGACCATCAGTATGACGCCTACGAATGCAGGGTCTATACCCAGAAGGTCCTGGTAGTAGTAGAGTACGAATCCGGACGACAGGGCGTATACCATATCCTTTCCTATGGCGCCGAGTCCGAAAGCGATCTTTTGCTTTAAACTGAGCTGCATATTACTTTCTCCTTACACTGAATATTATTTCAACAGTCTTTGTCTGGGCTGTCTTGATCCTTAATTTGCCGCTGCCCTCTTTACCGGTGGTGCGCACGTAGCAGCCGCACATTCCGCCTTCCAGCGTTGCGCAGGAGGGGCCTACGAGCTCTATGCAGCCTTCTGTTTCGAACTGCGCCGGGATCTGGGCGTAAACAGCGAGGTTGTTGTTCTCATCCAGGATGCGAACGCGAACTGCTGCCATGTCGTAGGTCTCGTCCTCAACAAGGGACGTTCTGCTGGGCTTTGCCTCCAGGTGGAGCCTGCTGCTCGGGCACTTGGAGACGCTTCTGATAACCTTGCCGTCCTTTACAGCGTCGAATCTCCAGACTGTGCTTGCGCCGCCCCAGTTTCCTATGTACTTGCCGTACAGGGCTACGCCGTCCTCGAACTTCATCTTGTACTTGAACATTGCCCATGCAAAGCGCAGCTTGGAGCCGAGAGGCAGGTTTGCCATGCCATACTTCTGGACATCTGCAAGGCACCTTCCAAGGAACGCTGCCTTGCTCTCGGAGAAGCCTTCCTGGGTCTCCAGGAGCTCTCCTACGAGGTCGTCCACTGGTACCGGCGGGTGTACCAGGCCTCCAAGCTTCTTGGGCTTGAAGGTGGTTACATAAGCATCATTTTTGTAAAGCTGGACTTCGTCCGCGTTGGTGAAGGCGAATATCTCACCTATATTGCCTGCAGGGTAGTCTCCGATGTCCATCGGGGAGCTTACCTCCAGCACCGGGGTGTCTTCTCCCTGGCTTGCGTACACGCTTGCGGCAAGCTTGGGGTTGCGGAAGGCATCCATAACGCCGTGATAGCAGACTCTGTCTCCGGAGCCGAAGTCCTTATGGGTGGGATAGTCGAACATGCACCACTGGAACACGCCGCAGTGCTGTCCGTCCGCCATGGCATCGCCAAGAACTGTTGCGTGCCTGATGGCGTGGCTCTGCCTCTTTGCCCAGGTGTCAAAGGACTTTGTCGGGAAGATGTGGCCGTTGGCCTCGGAAATGATGAGCGGCTTGTCCTGCTCCTTCATTACCTTGCTCTTTGGCTTGCATCCCGGCGTGAATCCATCGTGGGAGAAGTCGTTGTATGCGTAGACATCTTCAAGAAGATGGCTGTTTTCTATGTAGCGTACGCCGGAAGTCTGGCGGGTAGGATCCAGCCTGTGGGCCACCTCGTTGGTCCTGATGTAAAGATCATCGCAGTCCTGGGACTCGTTGATACGGACGCCCCAGAGCACTATGCTCGGGTGGTTCCTGTACTGCAGGACCATCTCCTCCGTGTTCTTTACAGCCTGGTCCTTCCAGGCGTCGTCGCCGATGTGCTGCCAGCCGGGGATCTCAGTAAATACCAGAAGACCCAGCTTGTCGCACTCGTCTATGAAGTACTGGCTCTGCGGATAGTGGGAAGTCCTTACCGCGTTGCAGGCAAGCTCTTCCTTGAGTATCCTTGCGTCTTCCTCCTGAAGGTGCCTTGGAGCTGCGTAGCCCACGTAAGGGAAGTTCTGGTGCCTGTCCAGGCCTCTTATAAAGAATTTTTCTCCGTTAAGGTAGAATCCGTCTGCCTTGAACACCGCTGTTCTGAAGCCGAAAGTGGTCTTTGCGGTATCTATTACAGCGCCGGACTCGTCCATTAGCTCTGCCATAAAGGTGTAGAGCCTGGGGCTGTCCACGCTCCAGGGCTGGGCTGCCTCAAGCTTGAGGTCTGCAGTAAGGCTGCTGCTGTCCAGCTCTGCGGCGATATCCGTGCCGTCCAGTATGGTGTATCTGAGCTTGTATGCTGCGCCATCGGCTGCTCCGTCCAGGGTCGTCTGCACATGGGCTGTGGTAAGATCCGGGGTGCTTACAAAAATATCTTTTATGTAACAGCTGCTCCTTATATCCAGCCATGCCTCCCTGTAAAGGCCGCTGTAGGTAAGGTAGTCTATTACGAAACCAAAAGGCGGCGTGGAGGGGTTTTCCGTGGTATCCAGCTTGACTGTTATAAGGTTGTCCGCGCCGTAGTTTACGAGATCGGTTATCTCAATGCGGAAGGCTGTGTAGCCTGTGTGGTGTTCTCCGGCCGGCTTGCCGTTTACATAAACGTACGCTATGTGAGCAGCACCGTCGAACTGCAAAAAAATACGCTTCCCCTTTGCCGTGCTGTCCACGAATATGCTCTGTCTGTAACCGCAGACAGCCTCGTACATTTCGGGCGCGGCATAGTGAAGCGGAAGCTCCTTGATATTGTGAGGAAGGCGCACCTTTTCAAAGCTGCCCTCTCCTCTTGCGAAGCTCTCTGTCCATGCGGGAGAAAACTCCCAGTCGTTGCAAATAGAAAACATTTTTTATCCCTCTGACCGAGCTATTAATTCAAACGATTAATTATAACATATTTGTTGCCTGAAAGGCGAATATTATTTACCTAAAGGAGAAAAATAGTTTATATACCACAAAACAAGCATGTGCAGCGGGTAGAACACGTAAAAGAACCACTTGTGGAACGGATGCTTGCTGCCGCTCTTTCCATTATAAAGATATACAAACATGGGAGCAACCATCAGCACGCCTGTTTCGAAAAGCGCCCAGTAAGGAGCCCTGCCCATAGCCATCATCTCAAGCGCGAGCAGCACAACGTCCAGGACCGCAACGCAGGTGTGCAAAGTCCAGCGCGTGCTCTTATCATCGTACCAGATATGGGATATCATAGCGTACGCAATAC
Source organism: uncultured Eubacteriales bacterium (assembly GCA_902788795.1). GTDB lineage: Bacteria > Bacillota > Clostridia > Peptostreptococcales > Anaerovoracaceae > RUG13409. The sequence goes on from CADALS010000044.1 coordinate 4,469, forward strand.
CGTAGTAGGGCCAGTCCCCGTACTCTGAAAGCAAGGCAAGCAAAGCTATGCCTGCGAGCTTTACTCCCAGATTTATATCGCTGTCCCAGAGCCTTATGCACAGCAGCGCCAGCAGCAGAGTGAATATCATGCCGAAGTGCGGCACGATACGTCCGTAGTCCATCAGAGAAAAACAGGGCCAGGATATCAATGCAAACACAGCAAGTCTGATCGTATACTTGTTTACGTTCCTGGTGTACCTGTACCCTTCCGCTATGAACACCGCCATGGTCGGCCCGGTGAGCCTTCCTATAAAATGCATTATCTGCCCGGCCGGAGAGTATAAAGACACAAAAAGCCATGCTACGTGATCCACGAGCATGGCTATTATTGCTATGTATTTGATCTGTATCCTGTTGAGACTGATCTTCAATCCTCTACCCTTTTGATCTTTGCCCCAAGACCGGAAAGCTTTTCCACGAAGTTCTCGTAGCCGCGCTCTATGTGGTAGATCTGGGATACTTCTGTAGTGCCCTTTGCAACAAGTCCAGCCAGAACAAGAGCTGCGCCGGCTCTAAGATCCGTGGACATTACATGTGCTCCGGTAAGAGGCCTTTTATCTCCGGGAACGACAGCGTTTCTGCCATCTACACGGATATTGGCGCCCATCCTGGAAAGCTCAGCTGCATGCATGAACCTGTTTTCGAATACAGTTTCTATAACGGTGCTGGTCCCGGAGACCGTTGTAAGCAGGGCCATGAACGGAGCCTGCATATCCGTAGGAAAGCCCGGATACGGCAGGGTCTTGATATCCGTAGCAACAAGCTTTCCGGCATCCCCGCGCACGCGAAGCCCTTCCAGCTCGTCCTCTACAACAGCGCCGCACTCTATGAGCTTTGCCATTACAGGCCTCACGTGGTCCGGCAGGCAGTTCTTTATAAGAACATTGCCCCTTGTAATAGCAGCAGCCACCATGAAAGTGCCTGTTTCTATCCTGTCCGGGATAACTGCGTGCCTTGCGCCGTGCAGAGAAGGAACGCCTTCTATCTTAATGGTATCGGTTCCGGCTCCCTTTATCTTAGCACCCATCTTGTTAAGGAAGGATGCAAGGTCTACTATCTCCGGCTCTTCTGCGGCGTTCTCTATAGTTGTTACGCCGTCTGCAACAGAAGCAGCCATCATTATGTTCTCGGTTGCGCCTACGCTTGGGAAGTCCAGGTACACCAGGGCGCCCTTGAGCCTGTCTACGCTTGCGTTTACAAGGCCCTCGCTCATCATTACCCTTGCGCCCAGGGTCTTTAAGCCCTTGGTATGAAGATCTATGGGTCTGTCCCCTATTGCGCAGCCGCCGGGCTGGGCTATAGAAGCCTTACCAAGCCTTGCAAGCAGCGGTCCCATTACAAAGATAGACGCCCTCATAAGCTTCACAAGGTCGTAGGGAACTTCAGAAACGCTGATACCGCTTCCGTCCACGCGTATTATATGCTCGTCCCAGTCTTCGTCTACCTTGGCGCCCAGACTGCGCAGTATCCTGCACATGACGTCTATGTCCTTAAGGCGAGGGACATCGCAGATCTCGCAGACATCCGCTGTGAGCACTGTTGCCGCCAGAATAGGCAGCGCGGCGTTCTTTGCGCCGCTTATTTCAACCTCTCCGTGGAGAGGTCCTGATTGTTCTACAATATATTTAGCCATAGTAGGTATATTATACCATACAATATATAATTGTCAAAATTCGCTTTGTGTCAAAATTTTACTTGTAAAAGTTTAGCAATTAAGGCATAATTATTATATTGTTAAGGAGGTATCATTCTATGGATTATCAGATCACACTAGGTTCGCTTCTGCAAGTAATACTTATAGTTGTCGCAATAGTTGCAATCGTATTCCTTATCGTTCTGCTTGCAAAGATAGCTAAATCCCTCAGCACCCTTCCCAGCACCATGCAGCATGTAGACCAGGTAATGGCCGATGTAGAAAAGATAGTCGGCGTTGCCAAGGACGGTGCAGAAGGCGCCAAGGCTGTAGTAACAAAAGCATCGGCTACCCTGTCTGGTGTAAACGAGGTAATGGACAGCAACAAGGGCACTCTAAAGGCAGCCACAAGCTTTGTAAATGCCTGCACAAGCCTAGCAAGCCTCATAAAAAAGAAATAATTGTCAGATAATTAGTTACAATTCCAATATTTATTAATATTGACTAATTTATTAAAACTGATATAATATTCTCACATTGGCAAAATTTTGTTATTATTAAAGTATTAGGGGGATAATTAATGAAAGCCACAGGAATAGTCAGAAAGCTCGACCAGCTTGGAAGGATAGTCATCCCCAAGGAGCTCAGGACTACATTCGATCTCAAGGACACAGATCCTATAGAGATCTTTGTCGAAGGAAACGATATCATCCTTCGCAAGTACCAGCCTGCATGCATTTTCTGCAACGATGCTAACGATGTTATCCAGATAGAAGGAAAGAACGTCTGCAGAAAGTGCCTCAAGAAGATGCAGAACTACAAGTAAGCACTTACACCCAGATCAAAACAGCAGTTCATACGAACTGCTGTTTTATTATGCGTTATTCTGTTTGTGCGGCCTTCCGTAGATCTTGTCTATTTCTTTGGTAAAGCCGCCGTTTCTTTCCCGTACAGCCAGCTGCGGAAGCATTACTATGCCCTTCCCTCCGCCTTTTACGAACTGCACAAGTACAAGGTTTGGAGCCTCATCTGCATGAGGAGCAACCATTTGGACCTTTTTGGGCTCCAGACCGCAGGCTCTGGAAAGATCCATAAGATCTGCCAGCCTTTCCGGTCTGTGCACCATTGCAAGCCTTCCGCCGCTTTTCAGCACGTAGGCGGCCGCCCTGAAAAATCCTCCAAGACCAGTACTGCTCTCGTGCCTTGCTATGTGGCGGGGACTGTCTTCGCAGGATGGCCCCCTTCCGCTCTCAAAGTAAGGAGGATTGCATACTACCAGGGAGAAACTCCCCTTGGCAAAATAACGCTCTATTTCCGCGGCATCCCCGCATACTATGCGTATCTTGTCCGAAAGTCCGTTAAGCTCCATGCTTTTTTCAGCAAGCTGGGCTTGCTCTTTTTGAAGCTCCAGGCCGCTCACGGATCCCGGATGATACTTGGCGTAAGCTATAAGCGCTACCGCTCCGTTGCCGCAGCAAAGGTCCAGCACCGTGTCCTCCGGGACTGCTGCGCAAAAATCAGCAAGCAGTACTGCATCTACTCCGTAGCAGAATGAATCAGGTTCCTGCAGCAGTGTGTACCCGCCGAAACCTATCTCGTCCGAGCGGACAGCCACTTTAGTCTTCAAGCGCTGCCAGTTCGGCCTCGCTCGCCTCCTTCTCAGAGTTCTTTGGCTTCTGGTCGTTTCCGCGCTTAGCACCGCGGCGCTTAGGATCTCTTGTTATCTCCTCTTTTTCGTAAACATAGTATTCGGAGGAAAGCTTTTCCGGCTTGGAATCAGTAGCCTGCTCCAGCACCAGCCTGGTCTTGATCCTGTTTCTGAGTATATTCACATCGTCCACAAGCGCAAGTCCGTCCGGTGTGTTTACGTACTCTCCGACGTCCGGCATGCCCTTTCTCAGAGCTATGTAAGTATCGTTCTCGTACTGCAGGCAGCACATGAGCCTTCCGCATATACCGGATATCTTTGCAGGATTCAGGGAAAGGTTCTGCACCTTAGCCATCTTTATGGATACTGTCTCGAAATCGTCCAGCCAGCTGTGGCAGCAGAGCTCTCTGCCGCAGGGACCTATGCCGCCCATCATTTTGGTCTCATCCCTGACACCTATCTGCCTGAGCTCTATCCTCATCCTGAAAGCGGATGCCAGATCCTTTACCAGCTCTCTGAAATCCACCCTGCCGTCTGCTGTAAAGTAGAAGATAACTTTGCTGTTATCGAAGGTGTACTCTACATCTATGAGCTTCATCTCAAGGCCGCGCTTTGCTATCTTTTCTTCGCAGATGCGCATTGCCTCGTCGTGTTTTTTTACAGTTTCCTCGTGAGCTTTTATATCGTTTTCGTCTGCGCGCCTGATTATTGGCTTAAGGGGCTGAACTACCTCGCTGTCTTCCACGAATTTTACATCGCCCCAGGCAGTACCGAATTCAACGCCTCTTGCGGTCTCGACTATAACGTTGTCCCCGGACTTAAGATCGAAGTCCAGAGGGTCGAAATAGTAGAGCTTGCCGCCGCTGCGGAATTTTATTCCTATAACTTTTGTCATTTATCCCTCCGTATCACACGCGCAGGCAGAACTGCTTGAGCGTATATGCCGCGCTGTGGAGCTGTTTTATATATTTACGGCTTGTTTCAGCCTGTTTTACCGTGTTTATGAGTTTTTCGCAAAGAGCAGCATCCATTTTGCCGCTGTCCTGGGTGAGCATGGCTTCCAGCTTTTGCTCCAGCGCGTCCAAAAACTCCGCAGTCTTTGCTCTTGCATCGTCCTTGTCCTCCAGTACCGGCATTATTGCTGCCTTTTTCCTGTAGAACGGAGCGTTTGCCGCAACGAGGCTTATAAACTGGTCTGCTATGCTTGCAGCCTGGCTGCCGAACTCGGCTTCAGCGTCCTGAAGATAAAAGCAGCTGCACCTTGAGAGCACTGTGGGAAGCAGCCCCTCCGAGGAATCCGCAAGCAGTATCATCACCGCGTCAGAAACAGGCTCCTCCAAAGTCTTCAGCAGCTTGTTCTGCGATGCGGCATTCATCAGCTGGGCGTCTTCTATCACCGCTACGTAGCGGCTTCCGAAAGGCTTAAAGGACAGCCTGTCGATGAGCTCGAGTATCTGGGTCCTGACTATCGATTCCCTGTCTTCAGGCTTTCTTACGAATATGACGTCCTCGTGGTTGCCATGGGCTATTTTCTGGCAGGATATGCAGCTTCCGCAGGGACCGTCCCCAGGATCTCTGCAAAGCATGTAGGAGGCGAGCCACAAAGCCAGCGAGTTTCTATCCTCCGGGCTTCCGCCTATAAAGGCATAAGCGTGGACTACCCTGCCGCTTTTTACTGCAGCGGCTATCTGGCTGGCTATAATGCTGTTCCTTTTAAGTTCAAATGCCGCAGCGCTCAAAGAAGCTCCTCCTGATGCGTTCCTGCACTTCTTCTTTAGTACCGGAGGCATCTATTACTACATACCTTTGTGAATAGATCTGCGCGAGTTGTTTATATCCTTCGTAGACCTTATCGTGGAAGGCAATATCCTGCTTTTCCATCCTGTCCGCTTTACCGGCAGCAATATTGCGCTTTCTGCCGTCTTCCGGGCT
>CADALS010000045.1 GCA_902788795.1 uncultured Eubacteriales bacterium
TCTAAAGGACAATCGCGGTAAGTTGGATGAACTAGCTTCGTATCTGTATGAACATGAAACTATTACCGGTGAAGAGTTCATGCGGATCCTGAACGCAGCTTAAAAACCACAGGCTGAAAAGATCAGATCCGTTCGCACGAATAGAGCGCAGAAGAACAGAAATAGAAAGCCCCAAACCCGGAACGTCAGTAATTTCAACGGATTTGGGGGAGTGTAACCAAAAGTAACCACCAAAAGTCACAAAAAAACACAAAATAAGAGTAGTAGAGAATTATGGTTGCACCCGGAAATCGTTGAAATTCCAACGAAAAAGAGGATCGTTTCCGATCCTCTCTCTATGGCGGAGGGCATGGGACGCATCCTTTCCTTCGGAAAGTCTGCCGGTCTGCGATCGCTCCGGCGTGCTCGGCCCGGAAAGGTCCACCGGACCTTTCCGCCCTCTCAGGCTTCGAGCCCCATCCCCTCATACAAAAAGCAAAACAGGACGCAAAAGCGTCCTGTTTTACTTTGGCGGAGGGCATGGGACTCGAACCCACGAGGCCTTTCAGCCCTACTCGCTTTCCAGGCGAGCTCCTTAGCCACTCGGTCAACCCTCCGTGTCAAAGTTTGAACTTGCTTTTTTCAATTCGACCATAAGAGTTTACAACAAGAGCGCAATAAAAGCAAGCAGTTTTTTTATGTATCTTCAAGTATTATGCCGTGCTTGCATGAAAGTGGCTGATATGGTAAAATCAACTGTTAGAAAATGTATTTTATTTCCGGTGCTGCAAGGGGGCGCCGAAAGGCCCGGAGAAAGGATAAATAATGAGATCTACACGCAAGTCTGTTTGCCTTATTCTGGCACTTTGCATGGTGCTGAGCTTTGTTCTCGGCGCATGCACATCCCGCAGAAACACCGCAAACAACACCAACAACGAAGCCAATACCGTGGAGCCGGATCCAACGCCCGTGGTGCCGGAAGATCCCAACAACCCAACAATAACCGTAAAGTTCAAGGAGATCACAGCTGCTTACGCCAAGTCCAAGGGCTACTGGGAGTTCCTTGCTAATATGTTCCCTAACTACGCTATCTACAGCGTTCCGGGAGAGGGCTATGTTGCAGAGCCTGCAGACCCCGCGCTGCCGCTGAATGTTTATGATTGGTCGCAGTACGAGAGCGCTTTGGGCGGCATAGATGTCTCCAAGTTCCAGGGAACCATAGACTGGACTCAGGTAAAGGCTTCCGGCATGGTAAACTTCGCCTTTATGAGGGTCGGCTACAGAGGCTACGGAGATGGCACCGCGCGCATTGTTAAGGACGAAAGATTCGATTACAACGCCAGGAGCGCAAACTCCGCAGGCATTCCTGTAGGCGTCTACTTTGTTACCAAGGCTATAAATGAGGCCGAGGCCAGAGAGGAAGCAGAGTGGGTCATCAGCCAGATCAAGGGCTTTAATGTAACCTGGCCTATAGTTATGGACTTTGAGCCTGCATCCGGCCTGGAGGACAGGACTTATTTCCTTAAGCCGTCGGACCGTTCCGCTATAATCAATGCCTTCTCTGAGGTCGTAAGGAACGCAGGCTACACACCCATGACCTACGGCAATATCGGAACCTACATGACAGGCATAGACCTTTCCATGGTAACAGATTGCCCCAAGTGGTTTGCCCAGTACTTCAACCAGCCGCACTTCCCGTACGAATACCAGATCTGGCAGGCAACTGACAGCGGGTCCATACCGGGGATCAGCGGCAATGTGGATATAGACTACTCCATGTACGATTACGGAAGCGGCACCCACGTTCTTGAGCCGGTGCAGCCCGTACAGCCTTCTACTGACGCAAACACCAACACCGGCAAGTAGCACGCAGCTTAAGAGAACGCCATGTACGAAATGATACAGCAGAAAAGCAAAGAACTTGCAGCCTGCATGCCGTCCAATCCCCAGTTCCGGACCTGGATAGAGCAGAGCGATCTTTGGTGCTGGCTTTATTCTATGTTCCGCGTAAGCGGCCGTAAGATGTCCAAAAACAGCATAGTTGCAATGGTTGCAGGGGAGCTCAGAGATGACGCGCCCTTAAGTGCCTACGCGCTTGTAAACAACTGCAAAAGCATCTACTCGGATATGAAAAGCTACATATCCATGCAGGCGGATCTGGATGTGCGCATGCTGAACCGCTGGGCTGGCATGCTTTTGGATAAGCCTTCTGCGGATCCTGCGGAAACTCTGTACAGGCAGAACAATCCCATAATCTACGAGTGGGAGCTTATACCGGCGCATTTCAGGGAAATAAATGCCAAGCTTACGGAGCTTCTGCGCACGGCTGCCCAGATAAAGGATCCCAAAGATCCCATGGACAAGATAAGCTACGTGCACCTGGAGATAGACAGGCTCTATCCTTACGGAGAGGATACGGCTATGGTGGCAGGTCTGGCGCTTATGTACCTTATACTGCAGCTTGGGCTTCCTGTACCGGAGCTTTCGGTAGGGGATATAGAATACAACAAGATGATAGCAAAATACGCGGAGGACCTGGACAGGGAGCCTTTCCGCGACATGCTCTCCCGCAGTGTTTACAACAGGCTGGATGTAGTAACAGGCCTTGCTAAGCAGGCAGGGGAGAATAATTACGAAGCTTGATGCTTTTGGCCGGGCGCAGCTGCCCGGCCTTTTGAAACGACAGCATTTTTAAAGGAGCCTAAATTGGATCTTAAAATAACAGAAAACTTTCCGCTAAGCACTTGTACCACTTTCCGCTGCGGAGGACCCGCGGACAGGCTTGTTGTGGTGGACAGCAAGGAGGAGCTTTTGGAGGCGCTTAAGCTGCCCAGACCCTTTATACTTGGCAACGGCAGCAACGTGCTGTTTGCGGACGCCGGATACAGAGGCACCGTTATCAAGTTCGGCCCGGGGCTCTCCAAGGTGCAGGTAAGAGGCTGCAAGGTAAAGGCCGGAGCCGGAGCTTTGCTTGCCAACGCTGCAAAGGCGGCCTGCGCAAAGGGGCTTAGCGGCATGGAGTTTGCCACAGGCATACCCGGAAGCGTGGGCGGAGCGGTGTTCATGAACGCCGGAGCCTACGACGGCTGCATAGCAGACATAGTCACCAAGGTGGACAGCATGCCCCAGCTGGAGGAATACGGCCTGTCCTACCGCCACAGCGCCTTTATGGACCGCGGTGCAATAATACTCGGTGCGGAGTTTACGCTAAAGCGCGGAGATCAGGAAGATATAGACGCCAAAGTTGCTGATCTTTCAATGCGCCGCAGGACCAAGCAGCCGCTTTCTTACCCAAGCGCCGGAAGCTTTTTCAAGCGCCCGGAGGGCTACTTTGCCGGCAAGCTCATACAGGACGCAGGCCTTAAGGGAAGGACAGTGGGCGGCGCCCAGGTATCGGAGCTGCACGCAGGCTTTATAATCAATATAGGCGGAGCAACAACAAAGGACATAACCGATCTGATGCACATTGTGCAGCAGGAGGTAGCGGACCGCTTCGGAGTGGAGCTGGTCCCGGAGGTCAGGATAATTGAAGAATAGAATAACATTCGATATACATACTCATACCATATATTCGCACGGCAAAGGGACCATAGCAGACAACGCGGCTCAGGCAGCGGCAGAAGGCCTGGTTCGCCTTGGGATCTCGGACCATGGCCCGGGGAGCATCTCCTACGGTATAGACATGAAAAAGATCCCGGACATGCGCAAAGATATAGAAGCCTGCAAGGCCATATTTCCGGAGCTTAAGATAGAGCTTGGCGTGGAGGCCAACATTGCAAACATCAGCGGAGAGCTGGATATAACTAAGGAAGAGCAGGCACTGTTCGACTACATAATAGCCGGTTACCATTATTCCTACTTAGGGGATAAGCCGCTGCGCTCCATAGGTGTTGTCGTGGGCGGCTGGCTGCACGAACGCGGCATTACAAGCTCCGTGCACGCCAGGAACTACAATACGGACTTTATGGTAAACAGCATTCTGGCCAACAAGATAGACATAGTGTCCCACCCGGGAGATAAAGCCGATTTCGATATAGACGCCATAGCAAGGGCCTGCCAGCAGACAGGCACCATAATGGAGATCAACCACCGTCACAACTGCCTTACCGTAGAGGGCATAAAAACTGCCATGAAGTACGATGTGAGCTTCATCCTCAGCAGCGATGCCCACACCAGCGGAGCAGTCGGAAACGTTGAAAAAGCCTGGGCCAGAGTTATGGAATCTGGCCTGGATCCCCGCAGGATAGTTAATTACAGAGGTGAAGAGTAATGGATCTGATAATTGTTACCGGACTTTCGGGCGCCGGCAAGAGCCAGGCGGTGCACTGCCTGGAGGACATAGGCTACTACTGCGTGGACAACATGCCTCCGCGCCTTATGAAGACCTTTATACAGCTTACCAAGGACAACGGCAGCTTCAGCAAGGTAGCTCTTGTAATGGATGTACGCGGCGGCCAGTTCTTTGACGATCTGGACGACGGCCTTCTGGAGCTGGACGAGGAAGGCATACGCTACAAGCTTATGTTCCTGGAGGCTACTACAGCAGTTATCCTAAGGCGCTACAAGGAGACCAGAAGGTCCCACCCAATGGCTCCGGACGGAGATATACGCGCAGGTATAGAGCGCGAAAGGGAAAAGCTTGCGGAGTTCAAAAAGAGGGCAGACATAGTTCTGGATACCTCTGCTCTTAAGACCGCAGACTTAAACACTGCAATAAAGAGAGTCCTTGGCGTGGAGGCTCTGGACAGCTTTACGCTTAACGTTATGAGCTTCGGCTTTAAGAACGGCGTTCCCCAGGAGGCGGACTGGGTGTTCGATGTGCGCTTCCTGCCCAATCCTTTTTACGTTCCTGCTCTTAAAGGGCTTACCGGAAGGAACCAGAAGGTAAAGAAATACGTGCTCTCCGGCCCGGATGCGGAAAAGTTTGCGGGCAGGATAACCGGCCTTGTTATGGATCTTATCCCAAGCTACATCAGGGAGGGCAAGTACAACCTCACCCTTGCCGTAGGCTGCACCGGCGGCCGCCACAGGAGCGTGGTAATGGCAGAAGAGATAGCGCGCCGCCTGGAGGAAAACGGCAGGCACGCAGTTATAAAGCACAGGGATTCTTAGGAAAGGCTGTAGATCTGAATGTCTTTCAGCAGTGATGTTAAAAAAGAGCTAACAACTTTGCCGGCAGGCAAAAAGTGCTGCCAGCTCGCTTTAGTGGCGGGCTTTTTGCGCTTTGCCGGAAGCATCACGCTTGGAAGAGGCGGCATGGGCGTGCGAGTAAGCACGGAAAGCCCTGCAGTTGCAAGGCTTTTTATACGCATAACCAAGGACTATTTCGGCGCCAGAACATCACTTTCCGTAGACAGCAGCATGCTGCCGCGCTCCAAAGGGCATTCCTACGAGCTTAGCATAACCCCGGAGATGAACGCGGAGGGCATTCTAAGAGAGACCGGCATCGTAAGCGTCCGCGAGGGCAGCAACTACATTACAGACGGTCTGGACCAGGAGATAATACGCAAGCGCTGCTGCAAAAAGGCCTGCTTAAGAGGTATTTTCCTGGCAGCGGGCATGGTGTCGGATCCCGCAAAGTCCTACCACCTGGAGATCTCCTGCGCCAGCTCCATAATGGCCGCGGATGTAAGAAAGCTAATAAACAGCTTCGGCCTTAAGTCCAAGATAGCGCCCAGAAGGAACCGCTATATAGTCTACATTAAAGACAGCGAGCAGATATCGGATCTTCTTGGCATCATCGGTGCCTCCAGCGAGCTTTTCAAGTTCGAGAACATGCGTATTACCAAGGACATGAAGGCCACGGCTAACCGCATAAACAACTGCGAGAACGCCAACCTTCAGCGCTCCGTAAACGCAGCGCAAAAGCAGATAGCGGATATAAAGTATATAGACGAGACCCGTGGTCTTTCGGCTCTTCCGGAAAAGCTTCGCACCACGGCGCAGCTTCGCATGGAGCATCCGGAGCTGCCGCTTGCAGAGCTTGCGGAGCTTCACCAGCCGGCCGTTGCAAAATCCGGCCTCAACCACAGGCTTGCAAGGCTCTCGGAAATAGCCGAAAAGATAAGAAAAGGCGAAATGTAAACATTTTGCAATAAAGCAAAAAGACCGCAGCAAAGCGGTCTTTTTACTTTCAGAGATCTGTCCGGGTAATGTGAAGGAGTGTATCTTATCAGTAAATATTGAACATGGATGCAATAATGTTGAACAGTCCCAGGGAGCTGAGCACAGAGCACACTATGCACACTACAACTGCGGAGATCAGCAGCTGGAAGGACAGCTTGGACTGAGCGTTCTCGTCCGGGCAGAAGGAAAGCATCTGAGCGCCTGCAGAGGAGAACGGGGAGATAGCTGTGGACATTGCGCCTACATAGATGCAGGAGAACAGCGCTACCGGGTTGAGTCCGGTGCCTGCGCAAAGTGCCGGTACCAGCGGGAAGAGCAGCGGGCATACAACAGATGTACCGCTGGAGAATGCGCTCAGGAAGCCTGCGAACAGGCAGAGCGCAGCCGGGATAAGGAAGGGAGGAAGGTTCTCGCTTACGTATCCGCCTACAGTGGATACCAGGCCGGCCTTGGTTGCAACTTCCATGATCATGCTCATACCACCGATCAGAAGGATGGTGTTCTGAGGGATGTTCCTTAAAGCTTTCTTGTAATCGCCGACCTTTGCGAGCATCATAGCAATGATACCCATAAGGAAGGTGATCTGCGGCTGGAATATCTTGTTGAGTGTCTTGAACAGTCTTACAGAAGGAGCAAGTGTCTTGAGCACCTGAGCAAGTACTGTTATGCATACGCAGGTGATAATTATTACAAGTGTTGTCTTCTGCTTCTGGTCGAACTGCGGAGCCTCGGTGCTGACATCTATGTCCTTGCCCTTAAAGCACTTGAAGATGAAGTAAATTGCAAGGAAGAGGAGCAGCTGCTTAAGGAAAGCGTTCATGTAAACGCCCCATACAAGTCCTGCGTTTTCGAATCCTGCATCAGCGATCAGTCCCTTTGCTATGATGCCGCCCTGTCCTGTGAGGGGGTTATCTGCGCCCATGTTATAGGCGATAGGAACTGTAATAGCTGTTGCCAGCGGGCTGAGATCGCAGGAGTACGCGATAGCGAATACGAGGGGTCCCAGAAGAGGGATAGCCTGAGCGCCGCCCCATCCCAGGATAACGCAGGCTATGAGCGATACCGGAAGAACAAGTGCGGATCTGCCTTTGATGGTATGTATCAGCTTTTTGCCGAGCACGTCCATCGTCCCATTCGATACAGCAAAGCCGTAGAACAGGGTGATGACCATCATGTAGAACAGGATCTTCATAGGCCAGAAATTGATCACGTCGTTGATCTTAAGACCAAGGCCCATGGTGCCGATAAGAAGGGCAAATGTGGCACCGAAGATACCGATGTTGATCTTCAGTACATAGCCCAGAACGATAGCCGCTATGATAGCGATCAAACTAAGTTTAAGCATATTATGCCTCCTTTAAAACAATTTAATGATATCAGCGGCCTGGCATGCTTGTAAAAGTGCTTTTCGGAATGCAAAGGATGCCATTTCGTTATGACTGAACAAATAATCAGGCTTTTGCTATTATCTTGTTTTGGGTCTTTGCACATACCCTTGTTCCGTGATATAATTTATTGATTTGAGAAGGAGCGTTTATGTTTAAGAAACTAGATTTTATACTTCAGAAATACGACGAGCTTTCTGTTACAGTATCAGACCCCACAGTTATTGCTGATCAGGCCAGGTGGCAGAAGCATATCAAAGAGATGAGCGAGATGGAGCCCATCGTTTTGAAATACAAGGAGTACAAAAAGGCCCAGGAGGAAAAGGACCAGACGCTTGAAATGCTGGAGGATTCCTCCCTGGACGATGACATGAGGGAGATGGCCAAGGAAGAGCTTTCCGAGCTCAACGACAAGCTGGCCTCCTGCGAGCAGGAACTTAAGATACTGCTCCTGCCCAAGGACCCCAACGACGAAAAGAACGTTTATCTGGAGCTTCGCGCCGGCACCGGCGGAGAAGAGGCAGCCCTGTTTGCCGGGGACCTTCTGCGCATGTACATACGCTACGCGGAGCGCCGCGGCTGGAAGACAGAGCTTACGGATATCAACGATACAGGAATAGGCGGCGTAAAGGAAGGCGTAATAAGGATCATAGGAAAGGGTGCGTATTCCAGGCTCAAGTACGAGTCCGGCGTGCACCGCGTGCAGCGCGTTCCGGAGACCGAAAGTTCCGGCCGCATCCACACATCCGCTGCAACCGTAGCTATAATGCCGGAAGTTGAAGACGTTGAAGTAGACCTCCGCTGGGACGATATCAGAGTCGATACCTACAGAGCATCCGGACACGGCGGCCAGTACATAAACATGACAGACTCTGCCGTCCGCCTTACCCACCTGCCCACAGGCGTTGTTGTACAGTGCCAGGACGAAAAGTCTCAGCTCAAGAACAAGGAAAAAGCCTTCAACGAGCTGAAATCAAGGCTCTACGCCTTCTATCAGCAGCAGCAGCACGACGAACAGTCTGAGCTCAGAAAGGGCCAGGTAGGAAGCGGAGACCGCTCCGAGCGCATACGCACCTACAACTTCCCGCAGGGAAGAGTAACTGACCACCGCATAGGTCTAACCATTTACAAACTGGATGCCTTTATGGACGGGGACATGGACGAGATAATCGACGCCCTCATCACCTCCGAGCAGGCAGAAAAAATGAAAAACTATTGATAATTGGGGACGGTCCCGAATTGTCATTTTGGCAAAACATGGAAACACTGCTTCTTTCAACAGAAGAAAAAGATATACAAAAAGCTGCGCAGATAATTAAAAACGGCGGGCTCGTGGCATTCCCTACGGAGACTGTCTACGGACTAGGTGCTGACGCTTTCGATCCGGAAGCTGCAAAGAAGTCCTATGCAGCCAAGGGCAGGCCGTCGGACAACCCGCTGATAGTCCACATAGCAAAGACAGAAGAGCTCTACAGCCTGGCGGCGGAAGTTCCCGCAGAGGCATTAAAGCTTGCTGAAGCCTTCTGGCCCGGGCCGCTCACCATGGTGCTCCCCAAAAGGCCGGAAGTCCCAAAGGCCACCACGGGCGGCCTGGATACTGTAGCGGTGCGCATGCCAAGGAGCGCCGCAACGCTAAGGCTCATAGAGCTTTCCGGGACAGCCGTAAGCGGCCCCAGCGCCAACATTTCCGGGCGCCCAAGCCCCACAAGCTGGCTCCACGTAAAAAACGATCTGGATGGCAAAATAGACGCGATCATCTGCGGAGATCCTTCGGAAGTTGGCATAGAATCAACGGTCCTGGACCTTACGGATCCCGAGAACCCAGTGATTTTAAGGCCCGGCTACGTTACCCCGGAAATGATCTCGGCGGCCTGCGGAAGGGAAGTATCCTACGACCCGGCCCTGTTCGCAAAGCCGTCGGAGGACCCTAACTACAGGCCCAAAGCCCCCGGGCAGAAGTACAAGCACTACGCCCCAAAGGCCCAGATGCTGCTCTTCGAAGGCCCGGAAATAGCCGTTCTTGCAGAGATAAAGGTGCGCCTTGCTGCAGCAAAAGCAGAAGGCAAAAAGGCAGGCGTAATAGACCGACCGGATCCAAGGACCTTCTTTGCAAAGCTTCGTGAATTTGATGCCCAGGGCTGCGATATCATCCTGGCTGCCGCCCCGGACGATTCTGCGGAGTTCACAGGATCCCTCAAATTTTCGCTTATGAACCGCATGCTCAAAGC
>CADALS010000046.1 GCA_902788795.1 uncultured Eubacteriales bacterium
CGTACTTAAACGAGCTGTTCACCAACACCTGGTATCCTGAGAACGGCTACTACACCGTACCGGAAGACCCGGGCCTTGGCACCGAGCTCTCCGAGTACGCCCTCACCCACTGCGAGCTCTGGACCATCTAGCACTCGGGGACGGTTCTTATGTGCCGGCACCTGAGAACCGTCCCCAGGTGCCAACTTCACAAAACAAAAAGGACGATTCGGAAAGGACCGTCCTTTTATATTTCAGCTTTATTACTTGAGTGCTGCCTTAGCAGTTTCTACGAGCTTGGTGAAGCCTGCGGGATCGTGGATAGCGATCTCGGAGAGCATCTTCCTGTTGAGCTCTACTCCGGCCTTCTTGAGACCATCCATCAGCCTGCTGTAGGAGATGTCGTTCATCCTTGCAGCTGCGTTGATACGGGTGATCCACAGCTTGCGGAACTCTCTCTTGCGGAGCTTGCGGCCCATCTGAGCGGAGCGCAGAGCTCTCATAACTGCAGGGTTAGCAGCCTTGAATGTAGTACGGCGGGAAAGATAGAATCCCTTAGCTGCCTTCAGTATTATCTTATGTCTTTTCTTGGCGTTTACGCCGCCCTTAACTCTTGCCATTGTTTACTACCTCCTACTTTCCGATGAGAACGCTCTTGATCCTCTTGTGATCAGCACTGGTAAGGATCGTGGACTTGCGAAGTCCTCTCTTCCTCTTAGGAGTCTTCTTTGTAAGGATGTGGCTCTTGTAAGCCTTGTTTCTCTTTACTTTGCCTGTTCCGGTAAGCTTGAATCTCTTCATGGCCCCTCTGTGGGACTTCATCTTTCCGCCTTTAGCCATTTTTCTCTTCCTTTCTATGATAATTAATTCTCAGACTGACCTGTTGCAGCGGCCTCTTCGGCTTTCTTTGCAGCTTCTCTTGCTGCCTTTGCTGCTTTCTGCTTTTCCTTTTCGGACTTGGGTGCTATGACCATGGACATATTGCGGCCTTCAAGGACAGGCTGCTTTTCTATGTTTCCGTAGTCCTTTACCATTGCTACGAACTCCAGCATAGTTTCCCTGCCTTTGTTTACGTAGCCCATCTCTCTGCCCCTGAAGCGCATGCTGATCTTTACCTTGTCCCCGCCTTCCAGGAACTTGGCAACGAGCTTTGCCTTGGTGTCCAGATCGTGCTCTTCCGTAAAGATGCCCAGACGCATTTCCTTGACATCTGTGGTCTTCTGCTTTTTGCGGGCTTCCTTTTCTTTTTTCTGCTGGTCGTAGCGGAACTTGCCGTAGTCCATGATGCGGCATACCGGGGGCGCAGCGTTGGGCGAGATGTTCACAAGATCCAGGTCTGCCTCGTGAGCCTTGGCCATGGCTTCCTGGATGCTGACGATACCGATCTGTGTGCCGTCCGCGTCTATAAGGCGGACTTCCTTTGCACGGATCTCTTCGTTGATGAGGGCTTCTTTGCTAATGGTCTTATCCTCCCTGATAAAGAAAAAAGCGGTGCTTTTCGCATAAGCCCGCCGCATAAAACGCCCCTGTGGGGTGTTCTTATGAGCCCTGACGGCGCCTGCCGCAAGGCGAGAAGCGGGAGCTTCTGCTTGATACCCGAGTAGAATACACTAAAGGCAGGCGATTGTCAAGCGAAAACTTCACATTTTTTGACAGAACATATGTTTACAAACTTTTGTTCGTATGTTAGAATAGTATCGACATATAATACCGCAGAGAAAGGAACCGCCATGGCAGAACTCAAAGACAGAGAAAAGCGAGTACTGGATTTCATAAGCGATCAGATAAAGCAAAACGGCTACCCGCCAACGGTAAGGGATATAGGAGCGGCGCTGGGCATCAAGTCCACCTCCACGGTGCAAAAGTCCATGGAGATCCTAGAAGAAGAAGGCTTCATAAGAAAGCAGCCCGGAAAGCGCAGAGCCTTCGAAGTGGTCCAGGGCGGAGCGGATGCCTCCCCTGCCCCCAAAGCCCCGGCTGAAGAGCGCGCGGATATAGTGGATGTACCTCTTGTCGGGAGGGTCGCAGCCGGAACCCCGATACTTGCAGAGCAGAACATAGAAGGAAGCTTCCCCATGCCTGCACAGTTCGTGGGCCGCGGAACAAACTTCATGCTCACCGTGCACGGAGATTCCATGATAGAAGCAGGCATCATGGACGGGGATTACATCCTCGTACAGGAGCAGAAGACCGCCAACAACGGAGATATAGTCGTAGCAATGGTACAGGGGGATTTCGATTCTGAATCCACAGTAAAGACCTTCTACAAGGAGAACGGCCACATAAGGCTGCAGCCCCAGAACAGCACTATGGATCCTATAATCGTAGACGACTGCGAGATCATCGGCCTCGTAAAAGGCGTATTCAGATACCTAAGCTAAAACAAAGCCCGGGAAGCTCCGGGCTTTTTCTTTATCTATTCTCCGGCAAAGCGGAACACTATGCCTACAACAGCGGAAATTGCTATAAAGACTAAAGGATGCAGGTCTTTTAGTTTTTTTACATTCATGGCAGCAAACAGCAACAGGAAGAGCACCAGAGCCTTTATGTCCAGCACTCCGCCGCTTGCTATAAGAGCCTTAACGCTGGATGCCCCAAACAGGCACAGCGCAAGCAGTCCAAGCAGCGCCGATGTTATCATGGCCGTAGACGCAGGCCTTATGCCGTAGAAGGCGTAGTCCACGTACTTGTTCTTCCTGAACTTGTCCAGGAACATTGCAATTATCAGGATTATTATAACAGAAGGCGTTATAAGGCCGACAGTCGCAACGATGGCTCCGGGTATGCCCTTAAGGGTAAATCCCACATATGTAGCCATGTTTACGCCTATGGGGCCCGGCGTGGATTCAGACACGGCAAGCATATCAGCAAGCTCGCCGATAGTGAACCATCCGGTGCGCTCGCCGAGGTCCTTAAGGAAAGGATATGTTGCAAGCCCGCCGCCTACGGCAAACAGGCCGACTTTAAAGTATTCCCAGAAAAGCTGAAGGAGTATCATTTCTTCACCCCCAGACTTTTGATCACGACCCCGGCCACGCCGCAGATGAGCACGTAATAGATAGGTGAGAGCCCAAGGAAGGTTGCCGCAAGGACCACCCCTGCGTATAATATGGCCGTAGGAGCGTCTAAAACGGTCTTTTTAGCGAGTTTTATGACTGAATTGAGAATTAGTGCACAGACGCACACTCTGATGGCTGAAAACGCGTTTTTTACAGCAGCTATGTGAGAAAAGCCGCTTAGGAAAGCCGCGATTATGGTTATTATGACCAGTGACGGAAAGACTATTCCAAGCGTTGCAACTATGCCGCCGAGAACGCCTTTTTGCTTGCGCCCCACGAAAGTCGCAGTGTTTACAGCTATGATGCCCGGGGTGCACTGCCCTATGGCGTAGTAGTCCAGGATCTCATCTTCCGTTACCCACTTTTTGTTGTTTACAAGTTCCCTCTGCAGCATCGGAAGCATAGCCGGGCCGCCGCCGAAAGTCAGCACGCCTATCTTCGCAAAGGAGAGGAACAGCTGCAAGTATTCCATGTCTTACCTCTTTTCGTTACCGATTAATTGTAACAGTACCGGGCTGCAAATTCAATAAATAACAGCACACACTTTGGCCAATGATATTGACTCCGCCGGCAGAGGACTGTATACTTTCCGCGTGACGGACAAAAGAGGTGCCATGAGAAGACCCCTTCTGTTCTTTTTGTTTGCGCAAAGCATCATAATACTGATACTTGCCTGCCTGGACCCTTTCGGGCTGGGGAGCCTTCTGCTGCCTTCGGGAAAGCTGTCGGAAAAGGCCGGAGAGCTCTATACTGCAGAGGGTGTCGTTACAAATGTTGCTGTAAAACAGCGCTATGCGGCGGTAACGGTAGATACAGGCAGGGAAAAGATCCTTATTCGGCTTTCTGTAACGGACGCGGATGCTGCAGTCTACGACCTTCTCGGGCGGAACATATCCGCAACAGGAGTGCTGAGCCTGCCGGATTCTAGGCGCAATCCCGGGGCTTTCGACTACAGGCTCTACCTTAAAGGGCGCAAAGTCTACACTATCATGGATGTTTCGCGTTACCGCCTGGCTGCCGGAGGGATAAAGCGGCCTGTGCTCCACTGGCTATCCGTAAAAAAAGGGCAGTTCTACGCTGCCGTGCGTCCCTACATGAGCGAAAAAGAATTCCAGATAACCGCAGGCCTGCTGTTTGGGGAAACATCCTACATGGACGAAGATCTCTACGAACAGTTCAGGCTCAACGGTATAGCGCACGTGCTTGCTGTATCAGGGCTGCATGTGGGGCTGCTGTACAGCCTGGTGCTTAAGCTGCTTGGCGGAAGGCGGGGCACTGCGTCCAGCCTTGCCACAGCGGCATGCCTTGCTGTGTATGCGTCATTGTCCGGGTTTTCGGTGTCGGTCCTCCGCGCCTCCTGTATGATAGCTCTCAACCTGCTGTCTTTCCACCTTAGGCGCCGCTACGACCTTGTCTGCGCGGCAAGCCTTACAGCAATAGTATTCCTTTTCGTAAACCCCTGGCAGCTGTTCGATACAGGCTTTCAGCTGTCATTCACAGCGGCTTATTCCATAGGCATTGCCCTGCCCTGGGCGGAATCCAAGGGTAAAGAGCTGTCCGACAGATACAAAAAGCGCTGGATCCTGACGGCTTTTGAAATATTCTCTCCTTCCTTTATGGTCCAGCTGGGCATGGTGCCCCTGATACTGTTCCATTTCCTGACGCTGTCTCCGGTCTCCATGCTTATAAACCCGCCGGCGGTGCTCCTTGCCGGGCTGCTTCTTTCCTGCGGGCTTGCAGGCTTTTTGTTCAGCCTGCTGTTAAGTGGCTCTGTTCTTGCGGCTGCAGCAGGGCCAGCCAGGGCTTTTGCTTTCCTGCTTGGGCTCTTGTCTGATGCAGGAGGCTTTATAGGCGGCAGCGGATACTTTCCTGCACCAACGCTGCAGGCTCTTGCCCTCTACTACATAGCCTTCTTCTGGTTCTTTTCCGAGACCAGAGTGGTGCTCAGACGGCGCGGAAAACGCTTCCTTGCGATTCTTACAGCCGCCTTTCTTTCCTGTGCCGCATTGCTCATGCCAAAGGGGCTTGGACTCAGCGATCACATCCACCCGCTTGCGTACGATACACACCCCATCACCTTTGTGGACGTAGGCCAGGGGGATTGCATACACATCTGCACAGGCGGAAAAAACATACTGGTGGACGGAGGCGGAAACGCCTTTTCAGACATTGCGGAGCGCACCCTGCGCCCCTACCTTCTTAAAAGCGGAATATCGCACATAGACACCGCCTACATAACCCACGAAGACATAGACCACGCCCTTGGCATACGCCAGCTCCAGGAGATCTTCCAGGTAGATGAGTGCATAAAGCTCGGAGAGACCAACGAAGACTGCGGGATACTGAAGGCAGGAGATAATACCTTCAGCGCCCTGCTGATGGCAGACGCGGACATAGCCAGGGAAAAACTGCTGTGCAGCATGCACGGGCCGGAGCTTGCCTGCAATATTCTAAAGCTCGGACACCACGGCAGCGCAGGATCCACCGGGCCGGATCTGCTGCAGTGCGCAAGGCCCCACATGGCGATAATATCCTGCGGCAGGAACAACCGCTACGGCCATCCGGCGGACAGGGTGATTGAACTTCTGGAGAATTCGGGTATAATATATGCAAGGACCGATACAGACGGCGCCGTATACTTAAAAAACGCAGAAAACGGGCTTCTCGTATTCGAGAACGCGGCAAAGGACAAACAGTGGCTTATTCGAACAACAGATCAAACACAGAGCACCCCTCAAAGACCATAGTAAAAATGGTACAGGCAGCAGAGGCAAGCGGAGCGTGGCCAAGAGTCATGCTTCTTTGCGGTAAGGAAGATTTCCTTGTGGACTGGTCCGTAAGCTTTCTTAAAGGCAAGCTGCTCTCCCCTGCCACCCAGGCTCTGGACCTGGTAAGTTACTCCGAAGGGCCCATAGACCCCTACGAGCTTATAGCATCCTGCGAGACTGTCCCCATGATGTCTCAGCGCAAAGTAGTTATAGCAAGCGGCCTGGATATTCTCAGTGCGCAGAGCCCCAAAGACATAAACACAGAGGGTCTTAACGCCCTGGCAGCTTACATACCAAAGCTTCCTGAAAGCACCCTTCTTATATTTACCTGCGGCAAGCCCAACAAGACCAAAGCCCTGTACAAAGCCATACAGAAGTGCGGCATAATCTACGATTTTACGCCTCTGGACGATGCCACCCTTTCCGGATGGATGGCAAAACGGCTCCGCGCAGCAGGAAAGGCAGCAGACCCAAAAGATCTTATACTGTTCGCAAGGACCTGCGGCTACGGAGATCCCGAGCGCACCTACACCCTCCACAACCTGGAGAACGATATAAAAAAGGCCATAGCCTGTACAGACCACCAGGTGCTCAGCCTGGATGACCTTATGCAGAGCGCAGCCGGCCAGGCAGAGCTCAACGCCTTCAAGCTTTTGGACAGCGCATTCTCCGGCAGAAAAGACGACGCTTTCGGGATACTCAACGCAACCATAGATGTGCAGCAGCCATCAAAGGAGCAAGGCGTCATACTAAGTTTCCTGGGCCTTCTCTGCTCTCAGCTTGAGATAATGCTGGAGGCCAAAGAGCGCGAGGCCGAAGGCCAGCGTTTCTTTACCATTCAGCAGGAGATGGGCACTAACGAATACCGCCTTCGCAAGGCAATGGGTGCCTGCAGCGAAAAAAGCGTAAAAGACCTCAGAAAAGACCTGGACAGTGCCTACCAGGTAGAAAAAGACATAAAAGGCGGCACCATGTCCCCAAGGCTCTGCCTGGAACTGTTCATAGCGGGGCTTTAGATCCATGGACTTTAAAGATCTTACAAGAGAAGAAAGAAAAGAAGCGCTGGCAGGACTCGGAGAAAAGTCCTTCAGAGAAAAGCAGATATTCAGCTGGATATGCAAAGGTGCGTCCTCTTTTTCCGAGATGACGGACCTTTCCGCTGCTTTAAGGGAAAAGCTCGCCTCTGCCTACAGCTTTGAAAAAGCACGCGTAGAGCAGCGCCAGAAGTCTTCGGACGGCACGGAAAAATACCTTATAGCCTTCCCGGACGGTCAGTACGCGGAAGCTGTTTTCATGAAGTACAGCTACGGAAATTCGCTTTGTATATCCACCCAGGTGGGCTGCAACATGCGCTGTTCTTTCTGCGCCTCCGGCATAGACGGCAAGGTCAGGGATCTTAAAGCATGGGAGATACTTGAGGAATACCTGCTCTGCCGCAAAACATCCGGCCAGGAGATAAACCACATAGTACTAATGGGCATGGGAGAACCTTTCGATAACTATAAAAACGTATCGGAGTTCCTCCGCCAGATCCACAGCCCGGAAGGCATAGGCCTAAGCTACCGCAACATTACCCTTTCCACCTGCGGCCTGGTGCCGTACATAGAGCGTTTCACAGAAGATTTCCCGCAGGTCAACCTCGCGATCTCCCTGCACTCGGCAGTACAGAGCGAAAGAGAAAAGCTGATGCCTGTTGCAAAAGCCTACCCTCTGGAGCGCCTCATCCCTGCCTGCAAGGCCCATGCGGAAAAGACCGGCAGAAGGATAACCTTTGAATACGCCCTCATAAAGGATAAGAACGACAGCAATAAAAACGCAGAAGAGATAGCTGCTCTGCTGCGCGGCATAAACTGCCACGTAAACCTTATACCGCTAAACCCTGTAACGGAAAGCGGCATGCAGACCGTTACCCGCGGCTTTGCCCACGGATTTGCAGAAAAGCTGGAGAGCCTTGGCATTCCATGCACAGTAAGACGCCAGCTAGGCGCGGATATAGACGCAGCCTGCGGCCAGCTCCGGAAAAAGCACATAAAAGCGTAATATAAAGAAAATCATGCTGGCAATAACTCTGCCAATAAAGTATAATGATTACAGATCCTAAACAGATCTATTAAAAATAAAGGAGGTACACCACCTTGATAAAATTACTCATTGGGCACAAAGGAAGCGGCAAGACCAAGAAAATGATAGAAATGGCCAATTCCAGCCTGGATACTGTAAACGGAAGCATAGTTTACATCAATAAGAATGCACGACTGACCTACGATCTTAAATACAAGATCCGCGTCATACCCATGGACGATTTCCAGGAGATCGTTAACGTAGACGAATACATCGGCTTTATCTATGGCATCATCAGCCAGGATCATGATATAGAGCTGATATTTATAGACAGCATACTTAAGCACGCGGACATCAAGCCGGAAAACATGGAAGACTTCCTTGCAAGGCTTGCCGCTATCTCCGCCAAGTACGGAATGGACTTTATCGTAAGCGTTTCCGCAGATAAAGAAGAGCTTGGAGATTATCTGGACAAATACGAAGTCCTCAACTAAACTAAGAAAACACAAGGTCCCGGGCCGTAAGACCCGGGATCTTTTTTTACGCTTTGGGTATGAATTTCATCAGGAAAGACAGAACGTAGCTGTCGTCCACGTATTCAGAATAGATATTCGTAAGGCCGACCTTAGAACACAGGTATACTACCAGATAGACTACGACCACGCACACCGCAAGGCTCAGCACCGCTCCGCCAAGCGAATTTACATGCCTTACGCCTCCGGTGTCCTTTACCCTTTCATCTATTGCCGATTCTATGACCTTCATAAGTATCAGCAGTACAAGGAAAAGGATAACGATCAGCCCTGCCCTTACCAGCGGCCGCAAATAGGATTTTGCCGCTGCTTTTACCGCATTCTCCGCGGCTGCTTTGGTATCGGCCTCATTCAGCTGGCTACCCGAAGGCTGGCTGCCCAGGTAATTTTTCATTATTTCCTGGGCTTTCTTAAGAGCCTCCCTGGTCGGACCCATAAGGTTCTCCTTGGTAAAGCCAAACTGCTCCGCTATCTTGAGTATGTCTTCCGGAATACCTGAATCGAAGAAATCGTCCGGTATCTCTGAATCCAGGAAATCATCTATCTTCTTTTCCGTAACATTGGAGAGGATGGCTCCGAGATTTATGTGCAGGGACGGCTCTGTTACCAGCTTTTCCAGCTTATCTGAAAACGCCGGGTAGACCAGATCCGTTACAGGTCCGGTAAGAAAACCGGAAAATACCACAGAAAGTATCAGGGCAGCCACTACGATGACAAGAGAGATCACCGATTTGAACAGACCCCTTACGGCTCCGACAATAAGACTTATTAGCAGAATAACTGCAATTACTATGTCTATGATAAGACCAGGTGACATAAATAGTACCCTCCTTTTGAGATTATTAGTATACCACAAAGATGCACTAATATGTTAATATAATTATATGAGCGTGCTATATGAACTTGCAGGCATCATGGATGCCGCCAAAAAAGAATACAAAGAGCTTGAAAAAGGCGATAAAGCCTTCGAAAAAGGCGATATCTTCTGCGGAGACAACACAGCTTTTCTGGCTGAGCACAGTCTTTCCAAGGAAAACAAGGTGGACCTGATCTACATAGATCCGCCCTTCTTTTCCGGTGCTAACTATAAAGCCAGGATACATACAGAGGACGGCATAGAAAATCCTCTTGCCTACACGGACAAATGGGGCAGCCTTTCCGAATTTCTGCAGGGCATGGCTTTAAGGCTCATGCTTATGAAGGATGTTCTGGCAGACACCGGCCTTATAGCCGTGCATCTGGACCCG
>CADALS010000047.1 GCA_902788795.1 uncultured Eubacteriales bacterium
ACTCCCACTCGCCGAAGGTCGGCATCTCCGTGTTGGAGGATCCGCAGCAGACTGTTTCTATGCTGTCGTCTGTCCACTTCATCATCTTGGAGGCTTCGTTTGCTACGCGGCCGTAGTCGAAAGCGGTCCTGTGGCAGGTCTGCCAGGGGCCGTCCATCTCGTTGCCAAGGCACCAGAGCTTGATATCGAAGGGGTCCTTGGCGCCGTTTTTGATGCGGAGGTCCGAAAGGGCGCTGCCGCTTTTGTGGTTTGCGTACTCCACTATGCGCTGAGCGTCCGCGGGACCGCGTGTGCCGAGGTTTACTGCGTACATGACGTCTGCGCCGGCCTTCTTAGCCCAGCTTGCGAACTCGTGGATTCCTACTTCGTTGGGCTCGGTGGTCTTCCATGCAAGGTCCAGGCGCTTTGGGCGCAGCTCTTTGGGGCCTATGGAGTCTTCCCAGTTGAAGCCGGATACAAAGTTGCCGCCGGGGTAGCGCACGATGGGCACCTGAAGGTTCTTTACCATGTTCAGGACGTCTTTGCGGAAGCCTTCTTCGTCTGCGGCCGGGTGGCCGGGCTCGTAGATGCCGGTGTAGACGCAGCGTCCCAGATGCTCCACAAAAGAGCCGTACACACGCTTGTCTATATCGGAAATAACGTAGTCCTTATCAAGTATCAGTTTAGCCTTCTTCATGGTCCTCTCCGTGTTGCTATGTTCGTGTATCTGCCATGACGTATGATCCGGCAGCTTGCTTGGTGGTTATTGTTTAATATAAGCCGGTGCTTTGATGATCGGTCAAAGGACACTCGGGGAACCCGGTCCTTAGCGATTGGCGAGCCTTTCGCGAAGACAGAGCTTAGGACCGCTGGGAGGGGCCCCCGGTAGCGAGAGCGTGTCCGTGACCGACATCAAAGACCGGCTATTTTAAGAGTGAACGATCAGACTGCTGCAGGATCTCTGCGGAGCGGCAGCCACTCGGACAGAGCAATGCGCAGGTACTTGTCCCAGAGGTCGAAATCGTGCTTGCCGCCGGGTTCTTCCACGTAGGTGACGTCAAAGCCCATCTCGGCAAGAAGCTCGGCATCGCGCTTTACTCTGGCTCCTATGAATCCTTCCTCGCTTCCCGCAAGGACGTAGAACTTGGGAGCCGCAAGCCCGGACTCCAGCAGGTCTTTAGCCATGTAGCGCAGGTCGTGCCTGGATCCTTCTATCTTGTCCGCCGGCCCGAAGGTGGCGTTGTGCAGGTAAAAGTCCTTTGAGAAATGCTCCCCGTTGATCTCTGCCTTGAACTGCTCAATGTCCAGGGTGTAGCCTATGCCGCCGGACATGTCTATGCACACGGCGTAGCGGCTTGGGCGCCTCATGGCAGCGTGCAGAGCAGCGTTGCCGCCCATGGCGAAACCGATTATAAAATTGTCTTCGCGCGCCTGGGAGGAGGGGAACATGGACTGGATAACAACAGGAAGCTCCTCTGTCAGGAAGAGGCTGTAGTCCACGCCGTATTCGGTGTCGGCGCCAAAACTGTTTGAAATATCTGGGGTCACGAGCATTACGTTGTTGGCAACAGCGTAACGCTCCACGCTGGTGAGCCGGTAGGGGAGACTGTCGTCGTCCCCGCCGCCGTGGATGAGGTAGACGGTCTGGAATTTCATGCCGTCGTGGTACATGGGCTTGGTGTTGGGCCCAAGGTGGATGCGCGGCTGAAAGCCGGATCCTTCTTTATAATAGCTGTAGTTCTCCATCGGGAGCACTACGCTTACATCTATATACTTTCCAAGAGCTTCGCTGCGGTAGTTGAATCTGA
The DNA here is from genome assembly GCA_902788795.1 of uncultured Eubacteriales bacterium. Classification (GTDB taxonomy): domain Bacteria; phylum Bacillota; class Clostridia; order Peptostreptococcales; family Anaerovoracaceae; genus RUG13409. The sequence goes on from CADALS010000047.1 coordinate 1,788, forward strand.
GGTATGCCATGTTATTCCTCCTGTGGGACGGTTCTCTTTCACATTTTGTTGTGGGGGACGGTTCTCTTTCACATTTTGGCAAGAATTGCCAAAATGTGAAAGAGAACCGTCCCCAAAAACTTAGATCCTGGATGCCTCTGCGGCTGCGGTCCAGGGCGTGCCGCCCTCGTGGAGCATGTCTTTTTCTGTCCTTATGCCAACGCGGCCGTTTTCAAGAGGTGTTATCATGATGCTGCAGCGAAACCAGCCGTTGAGCCAGCGCAGATCTATCCTAAGATCTCCGTCGCCGTCCAGGCCGGCAAACGCGCAGGTCTTGTCCAGTCCGGGCAGCACGTTGGGCGTGATGCAGATCTGGGGCTTTCCGTCTGTGCGGGCGACTATCTCGCTCCTGCCGTTGAATATTACCTTTACAGCGTCCTTTTCAGGCTTTATCTCTATGGTCTTGAGATGTACAGCCACGGATGGGTCGTAGAAGTATTTCCAGAAGTCGTAGTCCACCGGAACGACTTCTATCCAGGGCTGGATGCGGTCTCCGGGGGCTATGTGGTAGGTGCCTGCCAGGGTCTGGGCTCTGCGCTCAGTCGCGAGCTTTATCTCTTCCGTTACCTTGGGCAGCGCAATGTGCCTGGAGGCCAGGTAGGTGTGAAGCTCCGCCAGGGCTTCGGCGTCTTCCTCGAAGGCGCCGGGTATGCTTGCAGGCGCGATGTTTTCGTTATCGGCCATGAATTCGTGTATGAACTCCAGGACCATGCCTGTTGCGCCCGGGTCTCTTCCGGCCTGGTGCACTGCAACTACCAGGTCCTTGGCCGGGTAGCACACGCACAGCTGGCCCTGGCCGCCGTCGAAACGGTAGGTGCCGGGCAGGCTGCCCATCCAAAGCTGGTAGCCGTAGCCGTAGGTGCCGGGCTTGTCCGGCCACTTTGCGGTGCTTATCTGGCAGCTGGTGGCCTGATCCATGAGCTGCTTGCTTATTATCTGCCTGCCGTCCGCAAAGCCCTTGTTCATGTAGAACATGCCGAGGCGCAGGTTGGCCTCTGTTGTGGCGCAGATGCCGGGCTCCGCGTAGATGCCGTTGGCGAACTTCTGCCAAATGATGTCCTGGTCCTTGATGCCTATGTGGCAGAAGAGCTTTTCTTTCATGTATTCCAGCAGGCCGCAGCCTGTGACTTTCTCAACTATTGCGCCGAGCACGCAGGACCCGGTGGTGTTGTACATGAATGTGCTGCCGGGTTCGTACTGCATGGGGCTGGTAAGGAAGTTCTTGAGCCACAGATCGTTGAGGGCTGGCATGCCCTTGGTGCCGGAAGACATGGTCATGATGTGGCGCACTGTTACGTTTTCCATGCCGGGGTGGGGGTAGCGGCCGTAGGAGCGCAGCTCGTCTGCGAAAATGTCCACGAGCTTATCGTCCAGGCTGAGCTTGCCCTCTGTTATGGCTATGAGCGCCGCTGTGCAGGTGTAGCTTTTGCCCAGCGAGTGGCAGGAGTGGGGGATGTCCGCGGCGTAGGGAGCCATCCAGCTCTCCGCCAGAACCTTTCCGCCCCTTGCTACCATGAAACCGTGGATCTCGTTGCCGGTGGCCTCCAGATCCTTTATGAGCTTCAGGATGCGGCTGCTTTTGATGCCTGCAGCCTCCGGTGATACTCTAATAAGTTCCTTGTTGTCCATTTTGATCTCCCGGCCGTGTATCGGCCTCGAGCTATTGTAACAATTGTGTTATAAATTATATCACAGTTTGCACTGCTGTGATAACAATGAATGTGGAGGTTTGCACAAAAAGCGATGGATATTCTGATTGCAGGGGATGGAACCGATCACGACAGTGTGGGATATTGGGGCGTTTGTGGAAATATTTTACAAATATGTATTGCAATGGGTGCGGCAGCGTGGTAGTATAGCAATTGTAGCTGACAAATAATGTAAATATAGCCAGTGGCAGGCGTTATCTCTAGTGTGGTGTTGGCAGAAAGGCTAAAAAACACTGCAAAACGCGGTGCTGCGTTTGCGCAATGTCAGAAACCCGCTAATTGATAGCTGTTGTCACTATTTTTGGCTGAAATAATGGCAGATCGGGCAGTTTGGCAGCGTGCTGTCATTACAGCCGTATCGGATCATATAAAAAGGAGGAAAAAAGGGCTTATGGACGAAGCTTTGATGACGATCTTGGCCCAAACAATGTCACGGATAGATAAATTGGCGGATCGTGACATTGCGCAAATCAAGCAGTGCCCTCAGGGGCGCATGATTCCTACATTTAATAATAGAAGGCCGGTCGTGATGCGGGTGGAAGGGTACGGAAGCGGCCGGCGCCGCAGCATCATAACAAAAGACGCGGAATTGCAGGTCGGCCTGGCCCGCCGGATGATGCTGTCGTCCGAGCTGGAAGGCCTGGCCGCGGAAAAGCAGATCATAAGCAGGGCTATGATCGAGCTGGGCGATCTTCCGTGGAAAAACCGCGCAACGTTTCTCCGTCAGAAGTGCCCATGGCTGCCGGAGGACGCGGTAAGCAGCCTGTGTTACAGCGCGCCGGATGCCGCGGGTTGGGCGGCGGAGCCCTTCGAGCAGTCGGATTATATGCCGGAGGCCAAGACCAAGATCACCAGCAGGGGACTCGCGGTGCGAAGCAAGTCGGAGCTGCTGATCGCGGAGACGCTGTACCGCTACGGCATCCCGTTCCGGTACGAACAGGTCCTGTGGCTGGACGACAGGCACTTCCTGGTCCCGGATTTTACGATAAAGAGGCCGAACGGGGAGCTCGCGTACTGGGAGCACATGGGCCGCATGGGCAGCGAGGAGTACGCCAGGCGGCAGATCAAGAAGGTGATGCTCTATTTTGAGGCGGGCATTGTGCCGTGGAAGAATCTGATCATGACATTTGACACGGTGGATGGGGACATTGACGTGCGCGTTATCGAGTCCGAGATCGCGAGCAAGCTGCTGTGAAAGCTGCGGATCTGCAAAGCGTAACAGCTGGCAGGGCGCGCTGCGGGGCCAGGCTCTCGGATCCGCCTCTTTTGAACGCGCTTTGACACCTTTGCGCTGCGGATCTGCGGCTTTTGCACCCGCTTCCAGTTGCAAACTTTAGTTGCTACATCTAGTTGGCGTAAAAAATTTTGACCACAATATCTTGTGTTTTCGTCTTGACAACAACAAGTGCTATGCTTTACAATATTGGTAACCGTTTCAGGGGTTATTTTTATGTGCACGCACCCGCGAAGGTCGCCAAACTACCCGGCAGCCAACCCGCACCCCAAAAGCGGCCAACGCATTATCATTCATATATAAGGAGCAAAGGCAATGTATCAGGTACAAAAAAGGGATGGCAAGATCGTAGATTTTGACCTCACAAAGATCTCGGACGCTATAAGACTTGCGTTCGAGGCGCAGGAAAAGCAGTATCACCCCTCCGTGATAGACTTCCTTGCGCTCAAGGTAACCTCGGAATTCGAGCCGAGGATCAAGGACAACCTCATCGCGGTGGAGGACATCCAGGACTGCGTTGAGTCTACACTTATCAAGGCCGGCTACGATGATGTAGCCAAAGCTTACATCCTCTACAGACGTCAGAGGGAAAAGCTCAGAAACATCAACTCTACCGTTCTGGACTACAAGTCCCTGGTAGACAGCTACGTCAAGGTCACAGACTGGCGTGTAAAGGAGAACTCCACCGTAACTTATTCTGTCGGCGGACTCATCCTTTCCAACTCCGGTGCCATTACAGCCAACTACTGGCTCTCCGAGATCTACGACGACGAAATTGCCAAAGCTCATAAAAACGCAGATATACATCTCCACGATCTTTCCATGCTCACAGGCTACTGCGCAGGCTGGAGCCTTAAGCAGCTGATACAGGAAGGACTCGGCGGAGTCCCCGGAAAGATCAGCAGCTCCCCTGCAAGCCACCTTTCCACCCTCTGCAACCAGATGGTCAACTTCCTGGGCATCATGCAGAACGAGTGGGCAGGCGCTCAGGCGTTCAGCTCCTTCGATACCTACCTTGCTCCTTTCGTAAGGACAGACAACCTTACATATAAGGAAGTAAAGCAGTGCATCCAGAGCTTCGTGTACGGCGTAAACACCCCGTCCCGCTGGGGAACTCAGTCTCCGTTCACAAACATCACCCTGGACTGGGTATGCCCGCCGGATCTTAAGGATCAGAAGGCTATCGTAGGCGGAAAGGAAATGGATTTCACCTACGGCGATTGCAAAAAGGAAATGGATATGGTCAACAAGGCCTTCATCGAGCTCATGATCGAGGGCGACTGCAACGGCCGCGGCTTCCAGTATCCTATCCCCACATACTCCATTACCAAGGATTTCGACTGGTCCGAAACAGAGAACAACAAGCTCCTGTTCGAGATGACCGCCAAGTACGGCACCCCGTATTTCTCCAACTACATCAACTCCGACATGGAGCCTTCCGATGTAAGATCCATGTGCTGCAGGCTCAGACTGGACCTCAGAGAGCTCAGAAAGAAGAGCGGCGGCTTCTTCGGAAGCGGAGAATCCACCGGATCCATAGGCGTTGTAACCATCAACATGCCGCGCATTGCTTACCTCTCCGAAACTCCGGAAGAGTTCTACAAGCGCCTGGACCACATGATGGACATTGCCGCAAGGTCTCTTGATATCAAGCGCAGAGTCATCAGCAAGCTCCTTGCAGAGGGCCTCTATCCCTACACCAAGAGGTACCTGGGAACCTTCGCAAACCACTTCTCCACCATCGGCCTTGTCGGCATGAACGAGGCCGGCCTCAACGCAAAGTGGCTCAAGAAGGACATGACCCACAAGGAGACCCAGCAGTTCTCCATAGACGTTCTCAACCACATGAGAGAGCGCCTCTCCGATTACCAGGAGCAGTACGGAGATCTGTTCAACCTGGAGGCTACTCCGGCAGAATCCACCGCTTACAGGCTTGCTAAGCACGATGTAAAGCGTTTCGGAAATATAATAACCGCAGCAGCCATGGGCGGCACCCCGTACTACACCAACAGCTCCCACCTGCCTGTCGGCTACACAGATGACGTATTTGCGGCTCTGGATGTTCAGGACGAGCTCCAGACCCTCTACACCAGCGGCACCGTATTCCACGCATTCCTGGGCGAAAAGCTCCCGGATTGGAAGGCTGCAGCTACACTGGTACGCACCATTGCAGAAAACTACAAGCTGCCGTACTACACAATGTCCCCGACCTACTCCATCTGCAAGAACCACGGATATCTTGCGGGCGAAGTATTCACCTGCCCCGAGTGCGGAGAAAAGACCGAGGTCTACAGCCGCATAACCGGTTACTATCGTCCGGTACAGAACTGGAACGACGGCAAGGCTCAGGAGTTCAAGCAGAGGAAGACCTACGATATCGGCACCTCATTCAGAAGGCATGCAGACAAGAACATCGCAGAGCCTCTTAAGGCAGTAGTAGGCGCAGAGAATGTTGCTCCCAAGGCAGAGGTAAAGGCAGAAGCTCCGCAGATCAAGATCGCTGAGGCTCCCGTAACTCTGGCTCCCAAGGCAGAGGTTGCTCCGGCTCCGGCTGCAGAGGTTGCTCCGGCTCCGGCCGCAGAGGTTGCTGCTCCTGCAGTAAAGACTGTAACAAGGCTTTCCGCAAGCGCAGAAGACCTTGCAAAGGCTTACGAGTCCGCTCCGGAAGTAAAGGCAGCTCCCGTAGCAGAGGCAAAGGCAGCGCCTGCTCCGGAAGTAAAGGCAGAGCCTGCAGCAGAGGCAAAGGCAGAGCCTGCTCCGGAAGTTAAGGCAGAAGAGCCTGCAGAAGAAGCACCAGAAGCAAAGCGCTTCCTGCTCTTCACCACCAGGACCTGCCCCAACTGCGCAGTCATCAAGGAGTTCCTTGCTCAGCAGGGCACAGAGTACGAGCTCGTGCTTGCAGAGGAAAACAGGGGCCTGGCACGCCAGTTCGGCATAATGCAGGCGCCCACAGCTGTCATCATAGAAGGAGACAGCTACTCCAAGTACATAGGCGTAAGCAAGATCAAGGACTACGTTCTCAGCAACAAGTAAAACAGACCATCCGGCGGGCGAGGCTTTTACGGCCTCGCCTGCTTTTTTATCCGAAGCTCTTTGTGTATGCGTGACAAATAATGTGCTGGTGTATCGTAAACATATACAAAAAAGTGCCTTTGAAAAATTGTAATTCACTTGACATATTATGACGCAAACAGCATAATTATGTAAGATATAAGATATTATAATATCGATGTGAAGGTACACCAAAATGACAGAAAAACAGGCACTGTACTACAGGATCTGCTACGAAAAACGCAATATTGCTACAGCAGCTGAATCACTTTTTGTATCCAGGTCCGTTGTGTCCAGAATGGTTTCCGAGCTCGAGAAGGAGTTTGGCGTTACATTCTTTGTTCGCAGCAAGAAGGGCGTTACTCCGACCAAGGCTGGAGACCTCATGTATCAGGGAATTTGCCAGGCAACAAAAGCACAGGAAGAGCTGGCAAAGAAGCTGAAGTCTATCAAGGAATAAGCACAGAAGAGATATCCGTGATAAGACAATAAAGCACACACTTTTTAGTGTGTGCTTTTTTTGCCCAAAACTATGAAATCAGCCCGGATCTTATGATATAATAAACAAAATATGCCTTCAAAAGGCGGTGTTTCCTAAGGGAAAACAAAAGGAGAGATAGTATGAATTACGAGATCAAAGGCGATAACATGCCTGTAGTTGTCTGCAGGCTGGAAGAGGGAGAATCCATGATCACCGAGGGCGGTGCAATGTCCTGGATGAGCCCCAATATGGAGATGCAGACAAGCGGAGGCGGAAGCCTGGGCAAGGCTCTGGGCAGGCTGTTCTCCGGAGAGAGGATATTCCAGAACATCTACACAGCGCGCGGCGGAGAAGGCATGATAGCCTTTTCTCCAAGCTTTCCTGGCACCATACTGGCACTGGATGTAACACCGGAAAAGCCGCTGATACTCCAGAAGCGTGCATTCCTTGCGTCCACGCAGGGCGTAGAACTTTCCACCTTCTTCCAGAAGAAGGGCATGGTGGGCTTCTTCGGCGGAGAAGGCTTCATAATGCAGAAAGTCACCGGTACAGGCAAGGTGTTCGTAGAGATAGACGGCTCCGCCGTAACTTACACGCTGGAGGCCGGCGAGCAGCTGGTAGTGGATACCGGATCCCTGGCTGTTATAGACGCCACCTGCAGCATGGATGTGGTAACTGTTAAGGGCGCCAAGAATATACTGTTTGGCGGCGAGGGCCTGTTCAACACAGTGGTTACCGGCCCGGGCCAGGTAACACTTCAGACCATCTCCTTCGGCGGACTTGTTGCCGCAGTGGCAGCAGCCATGCCAAGCTCCGACTGATCAATAACACTGATAAGACCGCGCACCAGCGCGGTCTTTTTTATTTGTCTGCAAGGACTGCCGGATCCGTTCCGCTTTCCGTCTTCGGCTCTGGGTCCTCGCACGCGCCGCTGCATTCCGGCTCGTGGGGCTTTCGGCCTCGGCCGCGCGTCTGGCCCGTTCGAAGCGCCTGTGCGCTTCTCGCTTAGCGCTAAGGCTTGCCGTAAGTGGCTACGCCTTGCACTCGTCCTCTATCCCCAAAGCCGGGCATCGGCAGCTCCTGCGGAGATCCTCAGGCGGCAAGCGGAACAGAACCGGGCGCTCCCCTCGCCAGAATATAACACCGCAGCTGCACGGTTTTTCAGTTTGCATGGTGAGGGCTGCCGGTGGGGCCGTTCATGCGCTTTCAAAGCGCTTGCGGAGCGGTAGAAAAGACTTTCCGCACGGACTTTCACAGCGAGCGCGGATGCGGTACGCA
>CADALS010000048.1 GCA_902788795.1 uncultured Eubacteriales bacterium
AACAACTATGCCTGCGGTGGAAAGGTTAGGCTGCTTGTAGATCAGGAAGAAGGCTGCCAGCGCAATGCCAACGATTATTACGTGGCCTTTCCAGAACTTCCTTGCCCTTGTGGGATCGTTTGCGTAGAACCAGGCAATGAACAGTATCATTGCCACTTTGGTTATCTCTCCTGGCATGAAGGTTATCGAATCGCTGCCCGGGATCAGCCTTATCCATCTTGTTGCGTTGTTTATGGTTACTGCAATTCCAAGGGACTTAGGCGTGAATATCAGCAGAAGCGTAACGAAAGCCACTGCTATAGCCGGCACGGCAAACCTGCCCCAGAAGTGGTAATCCACCATGGAGAAGAACAGGAAGACCACCCACCCTATTGCCATCCACATAAGGTTGTTCTTCAGGTAGTACTGGGGATCTCCAGTCTTGCTGAGCGCGGTATAGTAGCTGGCCGAATAGACCATGATTATACCAAAAACGCTGAGCACCAAAGTTGATACCAGAACGCCGAAATCGCCTTCCTTGTACCTGCTTTTTAATTTTAGCTTTTTTGTCTTCCTAGCCAAGGTCTCTGTCCTTTTCTACAGTGCTTTAACGTACTCTTTAAACATTTCTCCGCGCTGCTCGTAGCTCTTGAACATATCCCAGCTTGCGCAGGCCGGGGAAAGCAGCACGGTATCTCCGGGGCTAGCCAGGGCAGCCGCGCTTGCTACGCAGGCCTCAAGGCTGGGGCACTTTACTATGTGGTCGTCCGCAAAGCCGCATTTAAGAGCGGTCTGCTTGAACCTTTCGGCTGTTACGCCCAGGAGCACAAGGTATTTTACCTTGCCGTCGAACTTATTGATGAGCTCGGTGAAGTCCGACTTTTTCTCGTAGCCGCCCGCAATGAGTATTATCGGGGCCGCCGTGGCCTCTATGGCCTTTATAGTTGAATCCGGGTTGGTTCCCTTGGAATCGTTTACGTATCTGACGCCCTTGAAGGTGCGGACGTACTCTATGCGGTGCTCAACACCTTTGAAGCTCCTGAGCACTTTGCTTACCGCACCGGCTCTTGCACCTGCAAAAATGGCTATCGCAGCTGCTGCCAGAGCGTTCTCCAGGTTGTGTTTTCCGGGGATCTGCAGGTCTTCCGCGCGGCAAAGCTTCTTATCCTTGCCGTTCTTTCTGACGTAGATGTAGCCTTCCTTAACGTAAGCTGCGTTGGGCTCCATCACAAGGGCCATGCCCTCGTCTCTGGTGGTGAAGGGAACAAGGTTGGGACCGTCTTCCCTCTGCCTTGCAACGTTTGCGGCCTCCACGGCACCGGGATCGTCTGCGTTGTACACCAGGAAGTCCTGCGGGCCCTGGTTTTCGAACACGCGCATCTTCATCCTTGCGTATTCCTCTACGCTTCCGTGGCGGTCCAGGTGGTCCGGGGTGATGTTCAGGATAGCGCTTACTCTAGGCGCAAATTCCTTTATAGTCTCGAGCTGGAAGCTGGATACTTCCGCAACCATGATGGTGGAAGCGTCCGCTCCGCCTACCTGTGCGGATACCGGCTCTCCGATGTTGCCCACTACTCTGCAGGGGATCTCAGCACCTTTGAGTATCTCTCCCACCAGCGTTGTTGTGGTGGTCTTGCCGTTGGTGCCGGTTATCGCCAAAAATTCGCTGTCTGTGTTCTCGTAAGCAAGCTCCAGCTCTCCTATCAGCTCTTTTCCAAGAGATGCTATAGGATGCTTTGGAGTTATTCCCGGGCTGATTATTACGCGGTCGAAAGGCTTTTCGCCTTTGCCCGCAAGCTCAGTAAGAGCATCTGTTGCCTCTTTGCCAAGGCACAGCTGAACACCCTCGTTTTTGAGTTTTTCTATGGTGCCTGCATCGAAAGCGCTCTCCTCTTTCAGATCCCAGGCACTTACCATTGCCTTGCCTGCCATAAGGTCTGCGGCGGCAAGTCCGGACTTTCCGAGTCCCATTACAAGTATCTTTTCCATTTTGTCCTTTGCGAGCGCGCGTATGTATTCGGCTGCTTTTACCAGCCCTGTGGCGTTCGAACCCTTTACGAGCACGGCATCGCCGCTTTCCAGCAGCTGTGCCAGCTTCGCCTTAAGATCATCCATATTTTCGGCGGTGATGATCTTTGTGTTTCCGCCGGCCTCCTCTGCGCCTTTAACGTAGAGAGCCTTCTTTTGACCTGTTACGATAAGTATATCCACGCCGGTCTGTGCGGCAGCGCGGCCAACGCTTACGTGGCCTTCCTCTTCGGAAGCGCCAAGCTCCAGCATGTCGCCGAGCACCGCTATGCGCCTCCTGGCATCCACAGCAGCAAGCGCAGCAAGGCCTGCTTTCATGGATTCAGGGCTTGCGTTGTAGGTGTCGTCCAGGAGGACTATATCTCCGTAGACTTCGGCGGAAAGCCTTCTGCCTTCTGTCTTTACATTTGCAAGAACAGCGGCAGCTTCTTTTTCGCTGATGCCAAACTGCCTTCCGCAGGCGCAGGCAAGAGCGCAGTCCAGAGCGATGTGCTCTCCAAGAAGGGGCACATCAAAGTGGGTGCCGTTTATGTCAAAGCTTATGCCTTCTGTGCCGCGGCTTACGAAATTGCTGTAGCTGTAATCAGTTCCGACGCTTACGATTCGGAAGTTCTCCTTGCAGGGGGCAAGAGCTCTTATCTCCTCTTCTGTCCTGAGGTAGTCAGAAAGCGCGTTCACCACGAGCACGTTCTTGTCTGTGAAAAAGCTTGCGATCTCGAGCTTTGCGTAGGCTATGGCCTCGCGGCTTCCGAGTATCTCCATGTGAGCCGTGCCGATATTGGTTATGAGGGCCAGGTCCGGCTTTATCCACTCGCTTGCCTCAAGGAGCTCGTGCATGCGGTCCATGCCCATCTCGAAGACCACGCACTGGGTATCGGCCTCCACGCTGAAGGCTGTCATAACAAGGCCGTAGTTAGCGTTGTAGTTGCCCTGGGTGCTTACAGTCCTGTACTTTGCGGACATTACCGCAGCAACAAGGGACCTTGTAGTGGTCTTGCCTACGCTTCCGGTAACGCCTATCCTTATAAGGCTGAACTGGTCAAGGTAGGCGGAAGCCATTGCAACCGCTGCCTTGTACGCGTCCTCAACGTGTATGTAAGCTGCGTCCTTGTGCTCCTGAACGTCCTCTGTTACCAAAAAGGCTCTGCAGCCCTGGTCGTAGGCGTTCTGCGCGTAAAGGTGGCCGTTGGTCTTTTCGCCTTTGATGCAGATGAAAAGGTCTCCGCGCCCAGCCTTTCTTGAATCTATCTTTACTCCTGTAACTGCCACCGAAGCGTTTCCGCTAAGGCGTCCGCCGCAGGCTTCTGCTAGTTTTCCAACTTCACTCAGGATCAATGATCTCTTCCTCCACATCCGTTACTTCGTAATAAACGGTTATCGTGCTGCCTTTATCCACCCTGTTTCCGGGTTTTGGGTACTGGTCTGTAACTACCAGCTCAACATGCCTGCCCTCTTCCAGTGCCGGGGAAAGCTCGTACTTCAGGTAGTTTCCGACTTTTGAATCCAGGTTCTCCAGGCCTGCGCCGCTGAGGTTAGGCACTGTTACAAGCTTGCTGTTTATCCTTGCCAGCTCTTCTTCGGTGTATTCAGGCGCAATGTTCAGGTATTTGAGGGTATCCTCCATGATCTCCTTGGCTATAGGAGCTGCCACGGTACCTCCGTGTATATCTGCAGATCTTGGGTTATCTGCAAGAACAAGGACCACCATCTTAGGATCATCTATAGGCGCTACGCCTACGAATGATGCGTAGACGCCGGTGTAACCGCCTTGCGCGGAAGGCTTATCTGCAGTTCCTGTCTTACCACCTATCCTGTAGCCGGAGATGCGTGCGTTGCCGCCTGCACCTTCCATAATGACTCTCATGTCGGCCGAGGTCTGCTCGGATATAGCCTTTCCCCTTATGATCTTGTCGAACTTTTCGACCACATTGCCGTCGGCATCGCGTATCTCGCTGACAAGCCTTGGCTGGAGCAGGTCTCCGCCGTTAGCTATAGCCGATATAGCAGTGCAAAGGCTTACTGGTGTAAGCGATATACCTTGTCCGTAAGACATTGTGGACATTTCTACAGGGCCCATACTGGTCCTGGAATAGATGATGTTGCGGCCTTCTCCGGGGAAGTCCACGCCGGTCTTATCCAGAAGCCCGAAGTTCTCCAGGCCCTGATAGAAGGTCTCCTTGCCCATGCGCGCCACAAGGTGCATCATGGTAACGTTGCAGGAGTTTGCAACAGCCTGTTCCAGCGTTTCTGTGCCGTGCGCGTAGGGGTAGTTCCAGCATTTGAGACGGCGGTCGTAGACGTCCAAAAATCCGTAGCAGTTGAACGTATCTCCCATGTGGGTGACGCCTGCGTCCAGAGCTATTGAGGTGGTGACCAGCTTGAAGGTAGAACCAGGCTCGTAGACATCGCTCATGCAGAAGCTTCTCCACACCCTGTTCCAGTAAGCAACTTTTTCCTCATCAGTAAGGGAGGCAAAACGCTCTTCGTCTCCGGGCTGCGGAGCTCTGGGATCGTTGGGGTCGAATTCATCGGACTGGGCCATGGCCAGGATGGCGCCGTTGTTGGGGTCCATTACAAGCACGGAGATCCTGTCCGCATTTACTCTCTGCATGTGAGTTACGATGTTTTCCTCAACAATATACTGTATGTTCTGGTCTATGGTGGTGACTAAAGTATAACCGTCCTGGGCATTATAATACTTACTGTCTCCGTATACCAGTGAATTTCTCCTGTTATCCTTGCTTGTTATCCATCTTCCGTTGATCCCGGAAAGATAGCGGTCGTAGTACTTCTCAAGGCCGGTCATGCCCTCGCCGTCGTCGTTGGTAAGTCCCAAAGTCTGGCAGGCAAAGGATCCCAGCGGGTAGTAGCGGCGCACGTCCTGAACGATCTCTATGCCGCTCAGCTTGGCTGCGCGCACGGCTTCGGTCTTTTCCGAGTCTACGTATTTTGCAACTTTTATGAGGGTCTTGTCTGCGGTTATGGTCTCGTAGACGCTCTCTTCGTCGAGGCCGAGGATCTCTGCCAGCTGCTTTGCTTCCTCGCGGGCGTTGAGCTCAACTTCCGTATCGGTCTTGCCGTTGGACTTGACTGTGCCGGGGCGCACCCAAATGGTATGGGTGGTGGCGCTTATGGCTATCTGGTTTCCGGAAGCGTCCAGTATATCTCCTCTTACTGCGGAAACGACCCTGTCTATGGTCTGCTGCTTGCTTGCTTTCTGCGAGTATTCATCGCCTTTTATTATCATATGCCAGCCCACACGCAGTGCCAGCAGCGCAAAAAGAAAGGCAATTAAAGAAAAAATCAGGAGGACTCTCTTCCTGTTTTTGTAGCCTGTCTTTGTGTATTTAACTCCCGAAAATAGCTTTTTGAACATTTTTATTCTGCCGTTAATATAAAAAACAGCGCCGCATCTTTTCAGCGGCGCTAATCAGCCCTATCTGTAGATATTTTCTTTCAAGGCCAGCGCGAAATCCTGTACCACAGGCGTTTCGCCCCGCAGGTATACGATATCCTTAAAGCCCGGATAGACCATTCCCAGCTGCGCAGCCTTTTCCTCCAGGTTGGTGATGTTGGTCTGGCTTTTTACCGAGACTTCCAGATTCCTCATGTCCCATGAGGATTCGGTGATCTTGTTGTTGAGACTGTTGATCTCGTACTGGAGCTTGGAAGAGAGCGCGTTAAGGTAGACCAGCCACACGCAGAACGCGCAGATGGCTATGATGAGTATCATTATCAGTGATTTCTTCTTGAGTATCCTGGCCATTTGGTCTCCTGACTTTCTGGGATCAGAGCTTTTCTATGATCCTCAGCTTTGCGCTTCTTGCTCTCGGGTTTTCCGAAAGCTCCTTGTCCGATGCCGTTACCGGCTTTTTTGTTACCTTCTTTACATCCGGCTTTCTGCCGCACACGCACACCGGGAACTCCGGAGGACATATGCACGGTGCCAGCCTTTTGTTGAAGGTCTCCTTTACGATCCTGTCTTCAAGCGAATGGAAGCTTATTACTGCGAGCCTGCCGCCGGGCGCCAGGACATCTATGAAATCCGTGAGCGCTCTGCTGAGGCTTCCCAGCTCGTCGTTGACTTCTATGCGCAGCGCCTGGAAAGTTCTTTTAGCCGGATGCGGACCTTCTCTTCTTGCGGCAGCCGGGACGGCAGCTTTTATGACGTCCACCAGCTCAAATGTTGTCCTGATCCTGCTCTCTTTTCTGCGCTGCTCGATGAACTGCGCTATGCGCGCTGCCCATCTTTCCTCTCCGTATTCGCTTATGATCCTTGTCAGCTCTTCTTTCGAATAGCCGTTTACTATGTCCTCGGCGGTGACCACGTCGTCCGCGTTCATTCGCATGTCCAGGGGCGCATTGTGCATGTAGGAGAATCCTCTTGCCGGGTTGTCCAGCTGGTAGCTGGATACTCCCAGGTCCAGAAGCGCTCCGTCCAAGGCTTTTACGCCCAGGTCCTCAAGGACGAGCTTGATGTCCGAATAGTTGCTCTGCACCAGGCTGCAACGGCAGTTGAAGCTCTTTAGCTTCTCCGAGGCCGCCCTTAGAGCGTCGGCATCCCGGTCTATACCAATAAGGTGACCGTCTTTCCCAAGTCTTTCGCATATCCCGCTTGAATGGCCCGCTCCCCCAAGCGTGCCGTCCGCGTAAGTGCCGCCTTCTTTGATATCCAGCCCTTCCATAACCTCGTTATAAAGAACGGGAACGTGGGAAAAACCGAATTCTTCTTCAGCGGCTGCCAGCTTCTTCCCCATGAGCTATACCTTGTAGCTTTCGGAGAACTTGGCGAGATCCTTAGCGGAGAGTTTTCCTCCGTTGGCGGAATCGTCGTAGACTTCTTTAGCCCACAGTTCGACTCTGTCCAGCATGCCTATGGTGACGACTTCTTTTTCTATCCCGGCGCCATCTTTATAGCCTGCCGGAATAAGGAGCCTTCCCTGGCGGTCGATCTCGCAGTCTGTTGCGTTCGCGAGTATGTAGCGGATGAAAGCCCTTGCGTACTCATCAGATCTGGGGAGCTCTGCAAGTTTGGCAAGCTGCTCGTTCCAGGTCTGCATTGGATAGATGATGAGGCAGTCATCCAGGCCTTTGGTAAGAACGCACTTTACCCCAAGCTCATCCCTGAGCTTTGCGGGGATTATGATGCGGTTCTTGGCATCTATTGAGTTTTGATAGCTGCCCATCAGCATGGATACTGTCTTACCTTTCTGTCTGCCGCCCCAGGTGGGACGGTGCCCTCCCAATAACCCTTTTGAATAGTTTTAAGGAGTGAAAAACGGGACTCTCAGCCACTTTCAACTTGAGCAACTCCACTTTACACCACTTTATACCAGTTTTCAAGTGAAATTTTGATTTTTCATGGGATTTTACTCCACTTTTTTGCCACTTTTATTCACCGGGAAATGTTGAAAAACAAACGTTCTCGGGCATTCCTATATCTTGTGGCTCTGCCGGGACAGACCCCTAGATATAGGCAGCTTTTTTCCATGCGCAAAACATCATCACTGAAGAGTAAAAACCAGGCCTCCGCGCTGTAAAACCCGGCCAGGTTGTGGTATAATCCGTTTGTTATGACTAAAGCAGAAAGACTGGAAAAACAAAAGGAACGCCTGGAGGAGATGTTAGTCTTCGAAAGGGAGCTCTGGAGCCTGGGAAAAGACTTTATCGCAGGGGTGGACGAGGTCGGACGCGGCCCTCTGGCAGGCCCCGTGGTAACGGCAGCCGTCATCCTTCCAAAAGACTTCCAGCTTCTTGGCGTGGATGATTCCAAGAAGCTCTCGCCAAAGAAAAGAGACGAGCTTTTCGACCAGATAAAAAAAGCTGCCGTCTGCTGGGCTATAGGAAGAAGAGAGCCGGATCGCATAGACGAGATAAACATCCTGGAAGCTACCAAGGAGGCCATGGCAGAGGCTATAAACAGCCTGGCTGTAAAGCCGGACCACGTGCTTATAGATGCCGTTAAGCTGCCTGGCGTTAAGATACCGCAGACATCCCTTATAAAAGGCGATGCGCGTTCCGTTTCCATTGCAGCTGCAAGCATAATAGCCAAAGTAACAAGAGACAGGGAAATGGTGGAGATGGACAAGATATGGCCGGGCTACTCCTTTGCGGCAAACAAAGGCTACGGCACCGCCGCCCACTACGCAGGGCTCAAAGCCCTTGGCCCCTGCCCCATTCACCGCAAAACATTTTTATAAAATACAGGAGGATCTATGAAATTCAAAGAAATGCCCTACAAGCGCTACGACTGCGAGCAGGCAAAGAAGACTCTTGCAGCCATCACCGAAGAGCTGAAGGCAGCAAAGACCTACGAAGAAGCTAAGGCAGCCTTCCTTAAGATGGAGGCGGAAAACAAACACCTGGACACCGCTGTAACGCTTGCCCAGGTCCGCCACAGCATAGACACCCGCGATAAATTCTACGAAGAAGAGTGCCTCTACTACAACCAGGCTCTTCCGGAAGTAGAAGAGTTCAGCCAGGCATGGAACCTTGCGATGCTGGAGAGCCCCTTCAGGCCGGATTTTGAAAAAGAGTACGGAAACCTGATGTTCATAAACACGGAGATAGAGCTAAAGACCTTCTCTCCGGAGATAGTGCCGCTCCTGCAGCAGGAAAACGACCTTACCCAGGCCTACGAAAAGCTCCTTGCAAGCGCGCAGATCCCGTTCCGCGGCAAGACCTACACTCTGGCACAGCTGGGACCCTTTAAGGTAGACCCGGACGACGCCACCAGAAAGGAAGCTTTCATAGCAGAGGGCTCCTGGTACAAGGAGAACCAGCCGAAGTTCGACGAATACTACGACAAGCTGGTGCACCTTAGGGACGAGATGGGCAGGAAGCTCGGCTACGAAGGCTACACCACCCTCGGCTACTACCGCATGCAGCGCAACTGCTATACAAAGGAAGACGTGGAGAAGTTCCGCGATGCCGTTGTAAAGTATCTGGTACCCGTGGCTGATAAGATCTACAGAAGGCAGGCAGAAAGGCTCGGAAAGCCCTACCCGCTGGCTTACTACGATATGGTCCTTGAGTTCCGCTCCGGCAACCCCAAGCCCGCAGGCGATGCAGACGAGCTTATAGAGGCAGGAAAGCGCTTCTACAACGAGCTCTCCCCGGAGACTGCCGAGTTCTTCAAGACTATGACTGACAACGAGCTTATGGACCTGCTCTCCACCGAAGGCAAGCAGTCCGGCGGCTACTGCACAAGCATCGCGGACTACAACGTGCCGTTCATTTTCGCGAATTTCAACGGAACCCAGCACGATGTTGAGGTCATCACCCACGAGGCTGGCCACGCCTTTGCTGCATGGATGAACAGGGACCGCGTGCCCATGAGCTACATATGGCCGGGCATGGAATCCTGCGAGGTGCACTCGATGTCCATGGAGTTCTTCGGCGAGACCCACGCAGACGATTTCTTTGGAAAGGACGCTAAGAAGTTCCTCTACAGCCACCTTTCCGGCGCCATAACATTCATCCCGTACGGCACCATGGTGGACCACTTCCAGCACGAAGTCTACGCCAACCCGGACTGGACGCCGC